>JAIENH010000717.1 GCA_019751475.1 Cyclobacteriaceae bacterium | reverse complement strand
GTGATGAAGGGCAGGTGTATGTTTTGATTACGATAAAAGCATATGAAGGCTTGCCGCAAGGCAGGCCTTTTTTATTTGGCTAACGACTAAAAAGACATGAAGGAATTACTACGAATTGCTATCCAGAAATCAGGTCGCCTGCAAGAGGGCTCGTTGGAGCTATTGAAGGAGAGTGGTCTTTCTTTTAGCAACGGAAAAGACCAACTCAAGACACAGGCCCGCAACTTTCCAGTGGAGGTACTCTTTCTGCGTGATGATGATATTCCACAATACATTGAAGATAATGTAGCCGATGCTGGCATTGTGGGTGAAAATATCTTTGCAGAAAAGAAAAAGAAGAATACTCTTATCAAGCGACTGGACTTTGCCAAGTGCCGACTCTCTATTGCTGTGCCTCGCGCTGAGAACTATACGGGCGTGCAGTGGCTCCAGGGAAAGAACATCGCCACCTCCTACCCTGTCATCGTGCAAAATTTTCTGGATGCCAACAAAGTAACTGCGGGCATTCACGAGATCAGCGGCTCCGTAGAAATTGCGCCTGGCATTGGCCTGGCTGACGCCATCTGTGACATTGTAAGTACGGGAAGTACTCTGATGAGCAATGGCTTGAAAGAAGTAGAAACGGTAATGCAATCTGAGGCCGTGTTGATTGGAGCCCCTACTCTATCAATTGGAAAGCAAGCCATTCTAGATCAACTTTTGTTTCGCATTGAAGCGGTGAACTCCGCTAAGAGCAACAAATACATTTTGCTTAACTGCCCTAACGAAGCCATTCCTAAAATTACTTCGGTAATACCCGGCATGAAGAGCCCCACCATCATGCCGCTGACGCGCGAAGGCTGGTCTTCCTTGCATTCAGTGGTGAATGAAAATGACTTCTGGGAGAAAATCGGGCTCTTGAAGTCATTTGGTGCAGAAGGTATTCTTGTAATACCGATTGAAAAAATGATTGCATAAAAATTCAAAAAATATTTAGCAGATGAAGGTGTATGAAAATCCGGATGTAAGCAGTTGGCCAGTGTTGACCAGGCGACCGGAACTTGCCCTTGATTTCCTGGAGAGCTCAGTGCGCAACACACTCAATCGCGTAAAACTCTCAGGCGACCTGGCGCTGAAGGAGTTGACAAAGCAATATGATGGTGTGGCGCTTGAAGGTATTCGCGTTTCTGAAAATGAAATCACACAGGCCATATCCACGCTGGATGAAAAAGTAAAAGAGGCCACTCGTGTAGCTGCTGCCAACATCCGGCTTTTTCATGAAAAACAAAGACGAGATACACTTACCGTGGAAACAATGCCAGGTGTAACCTGCTGGCGAAAGTCCGTGGCTGTGCAGCGCGTTGGTATTTACATTCCGGGTGGCACGGCCCCATTGTTCTCAACAGTATTGATGCTGGGAATACCAGCACAACTGGCAGGATGTGCTGAAGTGGTGCTTTGCACTCCACCCAACAAAGATGGATCAGTAGATTCCGCCATTCTCTTCGCGGCCTCCTTGGCGGGGATTACAAAAATATTCAAAACAGGAGGCGCCCAGGCTATTGCTGCCATGGCGTATGGAACTGAAACTATTCCACGTGTTGACAAGATTTTTGGACCAGGCAATCAATACGTGACCAAGGCAAAGCAGATGATCAGTCAGGAAGGCATAGCCATTGATATGCCCGCGGGTCCCTCGGAAGTGATGGTGTTGATTGACAACACGGCTGATGCTTCTTTTGTGGCCGCTGATCTGCTCTCACAAGCTGAGCACGGCATCGACAGCCAGGTAGTGTTGGTGTCACTCGACAAGCCGATGATTGAATCCGTAAAGAATGAAATTGCGAAGCAGGTAGATGCGCTTCCGCGAAAAGAAATCGCCCTGAAGGCATTGGATAACAGTCTTGCTTTGTATTTCGATTCAACGGACACAGCTATTCGCTTTGCAAATGAATATGCAGCCGAGCACCTTATTATCAACACCCATGATTGCGATGCATTGGCCGATAAAATTGTGAATGCCGGATCCGTCTTCCTGGGCCCCTACTCACCTGAGGCTATTGGCGATTACGCTTCGGGTACCAATCACACCTTACCAACCAACGGCTTTGCCAAAGCCTACAGTGGAGTATCGCTGGAGAGTTTCATGAAGACTATCACGTATCAAAAACTTACTGCAAAAGGTCTTCAGGCCCTTGGCCCGCACGTGGAGATCATGGCGGAAGCCGAGCAATTGCAAGGACACAAATCAGCCGTGACGGTGCGTTTAAAAAATTAGCATGAAGGAGTTCGATCTGTCAGCGCTTGTTCGTGAAAACATAAAACGGCTTAAGCCCTATTCATCCGCCCGCGATGAGTTTGAAGGTGCAGCTTCTGTATTTCTTGATGCCAACGAGAATCCTTTTGGCACAGGACACAATCGATATCCGGATCCGCATCAGCGCAAGCTGAAGGAAGCAATTGCGAAAATCAAGAACGTTGCGACTAATCAAGTTTTTCTCGGAAACGGAAGTGATGAAGCTATTGATTTGCTTTTTCGGGTATTCTGTGAACCAGGCAGGGATTCGGTAATAATTCCGCAGCCTACTTACGGTATGTATGGTGTGAGCGCGGGAATCAACAATGTGGAGATTATTACCACCACCCTTACTCCTACCTTTGATCTTCAAGCAAATGATGTGCTCGCGGCCATTAAGCCTGGTACAAAAATGATTTTCCTTTGTAGTCCCAATAATCCTTCGGGAAATCAACTGAGTACTTCGGCTATTGATACTTTACTTTCACAATTCAGCGGATTGGTAGTGGTTGATGAGGCCTATATAGATTTTACTTCTACACCCAGTTGGACGACACGACTCGCAGAACATAAGAACCTTGTAGTGTTGCAAACTCTGTCAAAAGCGTGGGGCCTGGCCTCATTGCGCCTGGGCATGTGTTTCGCTCATCCGGAAATCATTGCCTTGCTTAACAAGATAAAGCCGCCTTACAACATTAGCGGCATTGCTCAACGTGAAGCACTTGCAGCACTGCAAAAAAATCAATCCCAAAAAGAAAAATGGGTTAC
The DNA here is from genome assembly GCA_019751475.1 of Cyclobacteriaceae bacterium. Taxonomy (GTDB): domain Bacteria; phylum Bacteroidota; class Bacteroidia; order Cytophagales; family Cyclobacteriaceae; genus ELB16-189. The sequence continues at coordinate 1,243 of JAIENH010000717.1, read as the reverse complement.
GCTGATTAAAGAGCAACGTGAAAAGTTGAAAACCAATTTGCGTAAAGCAGGTTGCGTAAAGAAAATATTTCCATCCGATGCTAATTTCCTTTTGGTTGAGGTCAGTGATGCCAAGATCATTTACCAGCAATTGGTACAACGAGGCGTTATCGTTCGCGATCGATCCAACGTTATCCTTTGCGACAACTGCCTGCGGATCACCGTTGGCACGGAAGAAGAAAATACAAAACTAATCCAAGTACTTACCACCCTATGAAACGAGTTTTATTTATTGACCGAGATGGCACACTGATTCTCGAACCGCCCGATGAGCAAATCGACAGCCTCGAGAAACTGGAATTCTATCCGGGTGTGTTCTCTGGACTCTCGAAAATTGCTGCCTCGGGCAAGTATGAATTGGTGATAGTGACGAACCAGGATGGATTAGGTACAGAAAAATTTCCAGAGGAGACCTTCTGGCCAGCTCAACATAAAATGCTAAAGGCTCTTGAGAATGAAGGCATCCATTTTAGCAAAATATTTATTGACCGGTCATTTGGCTATGAGAATAAGCCAACTCGCAAGCCAGGCATCGGCATGCTAACGGAGTATCTTAGTAGTGATTATGACCTCGAGCAGTCGTATGTGATTGGTGATCGGATCACTGATCTTGAGCTGGCAAGAAACCTCGGCACGAAAGGAATTCTCATAAATGATGGAAGCAAACGAGATGAGGTCGCAGCCAAGCAGTTGGAAAATGTATGCTCCCTGATCACTACCTCCTGGCAAGATATCTACAAGCTTGTCAGCAATGTTTCCAGAAAGGTAAGTCATCAGCGTTCGACTCGTGAGACAGACATCCGAATTGTGTTAGATCTTGATGGCTCCGGGCAATCTGATATCAAAACCGGTCTGGGCTTTTTCGACCATATGCTTGACCAGTTGGCGCGTCACGGGCAGCTTGACTTGTCGATACAAGCCAAGGGAGATCTTCACATCGATGAACATCACACCATGGAGGACACGGCTTTGACACTGGGTGAAACGTTTCTAAAAGCGTTAGGTGACAAGCGAGGCATTGAGCGCTATGGTTTCTGCCTGCCAATGGATGATGCACTGGCACAGGTAGCAATCGACTTTGGTGGACGACCCTGGTTGGAGTGGGATGTAGAATTTAATCGCGAAAAAATTGGTGACGTGCCGACAGAGATGTTCTTTCACTTTTTCAAATCGTTCAGTGATTCAGCCAAGTGCAATCTCAATA
>JAIENH010000042.1 GCA_019751475.1 Cyclobacteriaceae bacterium | reverse complement strand
TAAGGATTTGTTCATGACCGCAAGTTTAAAAAGTGTGATTCCCTTACAATTTAACTATTTTGCGTAAGTCCAGTTATACAGACTTTTCAGCATTGGCTTCGCACTTTCATTCGTCTCTGGCCGTGTCCATTCCCAGTTGTCATTGCGCAGAAATTCCAGGTTAAACTTATCGGCTGTGGATTGAAATACCCCCTCTTCCCTTGATAGAGAGTCCATCATGCGACCAATAGCTTCTCGCTTGTAGGGTTTCACGGAAGTGAAAAGCTCCGGCACCAGGTGTCCGGCTTTAGTTTCGTACCGGTCAATACGATGATAATAGTCGCTGTTGAGCGGGGCATTGGTGCTTTGACCTAAGGCCACAACCGGGGCCAAAAACAAGAAATAAGTCTTTAACAGAAGTCGCATAGCATTCATTCGAAAAGCCGGCCAGACATCACCGATTTACGCGCTTTAAGGCTTATTCGAGTGCAAAATACATCCAAGACGGTTTTCCACAATCTTCGGGGCCGCGGCCTTGCAAATCAGGGCCCTTTCCATAACTTTGCAGTCCTTTTAAAAGAAATAGAGTAGAATCATGAAATCGCCATTTAGGATGCATTACGCCCAACGGCATGATAATTCCCTGGCGATTCCATGTGACCGCTAAAAAAATTGTTAACACATGAAAAAAGGCATTCATCCTGAGTACAAAGAAGTGGTTTTTTGGGACACATCAAGCGATTTTAAGTTCCTGAGCCGCTCTACAAGCAAGACAAAAGAGACCATTACCTGGACAGACGGAAAGGAATATCCGGTAATCAAGGTGGAAGTTAGTTCCGCTTCACATCCGTTTTTTACGGGTAAGAAGATGTTCCTTGATTCAGCCGGTCGTGTTGAGAAGTTCCAGAAGAAATACAAGAAATCCTGATTTTTTCATTCTTAGCTTTTTTGAGAAGGCCCTTCGGGGCCTTTTCTTTTTAGCGACTTCACTTTCCTTTGAAAGGACTATTTTCGCACCATGAATCTTGTGCTGTTTGACGACCCGCTGATACGTCAACATTTGCTGCCTTTTACTTTCACTCGGCCAGTGGCCGAAATCCGCACGGGCATTCTTACCATTCGCGAAAAATGGGAGGCTTATCTGAAGCAGCCTGCCTCACATCTGACTGTGGATTACTTATCAGAAAAATATCCTGAAACGAAAGACACTGATACTATTTTCATCAATGGTGCCATCTGCCCCGATCCTACTTTTGTGAAAGCTGTTCGGTCTTTGCAAAAAGGTGAGTCGCTGACAAAAGATGACCTCGTACTTGCTTTACGCGCGGATCATTTCGCAGCCACAGGATTAGCAAAAAAAGATTATCCTGCTGATGTGACCGTCATCCGTCAATTGTGGAATATCTTTCAATACAATGGAGCACAACTCCGCGCTGATTTTCAGCTGATCACACAGGGACGAAAATCGCAACCCCTCACCGACCCGCATACTCGTGTGTATGCACCCGAAAATATTTTTATCGAAGAGGGCGCCAGCGTATTGGCCAGTGTGCTCAACGCATCGCTCGGCCCGATTTATCTTGGAAAAAATTCGCAGGTTCAGGAAGGAGTCTTGGTCAGAGGCGCGTTTGCCCTGGGTGAAAATTCCATTGTGAATATGGGTGCAAAAGTCCGGGGTGATGTGTCGGTTGGCCCGCACAGCAAAATTGGTGGCGAAATCAGTACTACAGTAATTTTTGGCTATAGTAACAAAGCGCACGATGGCTTTCTCGGCAGCTCGGTGATTGGTGAATGGTGCAACCTTGGTGCCGACACCAATACCTCCAACCTGAAAAATAATTACGACAACGTGAAGTTGTGGAGTTATGTTAAGCAAGGTTTTCAAAGCACGGGCTTGATGTTTTGTGGTTTGATGATGGGCGACCACAGCAAGTGCGGAATCAACACCATGTTTAACAGTGGCACAGTAACGGGCGTTTCATCCAATATTTTTGGTGATGGCTACCCGCGAAATTTTATACCATCCTTTGGATGGGGTGGAGCAGCGGGCTTCTCTACCTTCCAACTTGAAAAAGCATGCGTCACCGCAGCCAAAGCGATGGAGCGCAGAAATCAAGTGCTCACCGAAGCCGACAAGAAAATACTATCTCACATTTTTGATATGACTGCCCATGAGCGTGTGTGGGAGAAGAAGCCATGAAGTTTGCTGACATACCCGGTCTTCACGAAGTAAAATCCAGGCTCACGGGCTCAGTGCGCGATGGCAAGATAGCCCATGCTCAGTTGCTGATGGGCCGCGAAGGAGCGTTGAATCTTCCTGTCGCCCTCGCGTATGCCACCTATCTACATTGCACAAACCGTGGCCCCGATGATGCGTGTGGTGTGTGCCCTGCATGCAGCAAAAGCCTGAAGTATATTCACCCCGACACGCACTTTGTCTTTCCTGTGAGCAACGTGAAAGGCGATAAAGATGAAGACCGTTTCAAAGCTGACATTCTGAAGGGCTGGCGAAGTTTTTTGTTAGAGAATCCGTTCGGCAATGTGGGCGACTGGACTGTTTCGTACGGTGGCGAAGACAAGCAGGCGATTATTTCGCGCGAAGAAGGGCGGGAGATCATCAAGACGCTTTCGCTAAAACCTTTTGAGAGTGCTGTTAAGATCATGATCATCTGGCAACCGGAGTACATGCACAACTCGGCTGCCAATGGCATCCTTAAAATCCTGGAAGAACCACCTCCACAAACTTTCTTTCTGTTGGTGAGCAATAATGCTGAGCGATTAATGCCTACCATTCTTTCGCGTACACAACATGTGATAGTGCCTTTGCTGCAGGATGAAGACATCGAAACTGTGTTGTCTACTGACAAGACGTTATCAGCCGAAAGGCGAAAAAAAATCGTGGGTGAAGCAGAAGGAAATCTTCATCTCGCCTTGGGCCTCGTAGACACGGAAGAAGAAGACCACTACGAAGTGCTGGCCACGTGGCTCCGGGCTTGCTACAAGCGCGACTATCAAAAAATGGTAACGCAGGCCGAAGAGTTTCATGAATTTGACCGGATGAGGCAACAAAGCTTGTTGCATTACGCCCTCATCCTATTGCGCGAGTCTTTGTTATTTCTTTCAGGTGGGGAATCATTGCAGCGTAGTAGAAACGGGGAGCAAAAGTTTATTCAGGACTTTAGTAAAGTGATGAACCTGTCGAAACTTGAACGGTCGCAGGCATTGGTGACCGAAGCCAGCTACCACCTGGAGCGCAACGGCAGCGCCAAGATGATTTTTCTTGATTTATCGTTGCAATTGTCGCGTACTTTGAACCCGTAAGCGGGTTTTTCTATTAAGGTCGCCTGCCTTATTTTTGCCCATCATTTTTTAACGCATTGTTATGACACGTACTATCACGGCCCTCTTTGTGTGCATTTTTTTGGTCACAAGTTGCGCCCAGGACAAAAAAGATTTTGTGGTCACCATTAAGACCAGCTATGGCGATATGGTAGCCATACTGTATGATGAGACCCCCAAGCACAAGCAGAACTTCATCAAGCTGGCCAAGGAACATTATTTTGACAGCATGCTGTTTCACCGGGTGATACAAGGTTTTATGATTCAGGGCGGTGACCCGGATTCAAGAAAAGCTCAGCCCGGACAGCACATTGGCACCGGTGGGCCCGGCTACACGGTAGATGCTGAATTCAATCCCAAATTTTTCCACGAAAAGGGTGCTTTGTCTGCTGCTCGACTGGGCGATCAGCAAAACCCAACCAAGGCATCCAGTGGAAGTCAATTTTATGTTGTACAGGGCACGGTGATGTCTGCTGCTGATGTGGAAAACTTGCGATTCGATCAGATGAAACTTATGACCGGATTAAGAAAAATGTTTGAAGACCCGGCCAACAAGGGTCTGCTGGATTCTCTGAACCAATTGTACTATTCCGGTGACATGAATGCCTATCAGAAGCAACTCTTTGAGTTGGCACCGCGTGTGGAAAAAAGCACAGGCATGAAAGTGACGAAAGACATTTCAGAAGAAAAGAAAAAGCTATATACCACGGTGGGTGGTTCTCCACACCTGGATGGTGACTACACCGTGTTTGGCAAAGTCATCAAAGGCCTGGATGTGATTGATAAAATTGCGGCCGTTCAAAAAGATGGTGCCGACCGGCCGCTGGAAGATGTGCGCATGTTTGTGACGGTGGAGGAAATGAGCAAGAAGAAGATCGCGAAAGAGTACGGATATGTTTATCCGGAAGTAAAAAAGTGAAAATTCTCGTCACCGGCTCTGCCGGATTTATCGGCTTCCAT
>JAIENH010000102.1 GCA_019751475.1 Cyclobacteriaceae bacterium | reverse complement strand
ATATTCAGTACATACAAAAGGACAGTAGCGAGGAGGGGTTTACAGAAGTCTCCATGAAACCGATATTGACACAGATCCTTGAAATTCTTGAAAGTGAACAAGCAAACACAGAAAAATTTAAGCAACAGCTAAGTGATTTGCTGACGGTAAATGACTTGATAAAATTTAAAGACCGGCTGAGCAAAGGTGCAGCCTACTACCGCGCTAAGATGTATGACATACTCAAAATGCTGTTGCATCACCTGGAGTCGATGCGGCAGCGAAAGCGTGTGAAGACATATGTCACGCAACTGACCGACCTCGATCAGGCTTTCACAAAGAAATGGGAAGAGATTGACAAGGTGGGTCCGCTAGTAGAAGCTATTCTAAACGGAGAGGAGAAATTTGATTTTACATCCCTTGCCCGTCAGCGGGTAGAAGACCGCAAAAAGCTGCTGACGGAGGTTCAACAACAAGTAGAGCAAGAGACACCGGCCGATCGTAAACGAAAGCCGCGTAAACCACGCAAGCCAAAAAATGCCGATGGCCGCAGTACGTATGACCTAACACTTGAATTACTGGAGCGCGGTATGTCGGTGAGTCAGATTGCGCAGGAGCGGGGACTGGTTACCAGCACTATCGAAGGGCATCTTGCCAAAGCTGTGGCAGAGGAACGAATCAGTATTTTTAAGTTTATGACAGAGGAAACGGTGATGATGATCATCACCACTAAGCGCCAGCTTGCTGAAGAGGCTTCCTCCAAAGAATTGTTCGATGCCTTGAAAGGTAAATTCAGTTACGGTCAACTTCGGGCCGTGATGGCGTATGCAAAGAAAAGTGAAGCATCCTAGCCCTATTGCAACATCAGTTCTTCAGCATCGGAAAAATTTTCTTTAGGTCGTCAGTACTTGGCTGCGTACCATATTCACAGATTTCAAAGGCTTCTACATGTTTGACCTTGGAGGCTCGTTCCTTGCCATACCATTTCTCCAATGACTTGAATACTTCGGGTGCAATAGGTTCGGTCTGCCGTTTGGCAAGCCACGCAAGTCTTTCGGATGCACCTGCCGGTACTTCTGAAATGTATCCGGCAATCCAGGGGAGCCATTCAAAATATTGCGACTCGTGCGCAGCAAGTGCATATATTTTTTTATCAAATACAGTCGTGATGTCAATGACAACATCGGGTCGAAATGGATTTGGTTTTTGAAAATAATCCTGGAAATAAAGAAATACTGGATTCTTTTTTAGCGGTGGCGTGTCGGGCGCCACATTGGGTACAGCCACCATGTAAGCCGCATCTTGCACCAGCACACCGGTGTAACGATGATCGGGGTGATAGTCATTAGGTCGATGTGCTATCACAACATCGGCATTCCACTCCCTGATTTTGCGAATCACCTGAAGTCGAGTGGCCAGGTCGGGTACCAATTCTCCATCGTGATTGTCAAGCACATCGTATGCTACGCCAAATCGTTTGCCTGCCTCGGCCGCTTCGGCCATCCTGCGTTTGGCCAGCGCTCCACCGCCCTGGGTTTGATGCCCTGCGTCACCGTTGGTGACAGAAACAAATTTTACCTGGTGACCCATAGCAGCCAAAAGAATGGCCGTGCCGCCACCACTACCATCGCAATCATCGGGGTGCGCCCCAACCATAATAATGCGAAGGGGTGGTGATTGTGCATGGAGACAAAGAGAAACAGCGTATATTAACGTCAGGAGTAAAAAGATCTTGCGCATAGTATTTTGTGTCAGGACTTGAATGTACCAAAATAAATCTTTTGTTATGCAATCTCACGGTGAGCGATACACACCAAGAAATTTCAAACGGATCGCATTGGCAGTCCTTTTCTTTTGGTCGTTGATGAGTGTTGCTCAAAAGCCTAAGTCCGAAGGGAAAAGCGCTGAATGGATTGTGCATCACACGGCAGATTTTTCTATTTCTGGCGATACATTGACCAGCGCGTGGCAATCAACTGCCTGGATGACGTTGCCACAGCGAGACACACCCTCTCAAAAGAAGACTACGCGCGCTAAGTTGCTCTATTCAGATACGGGTTTGTATGGATTGTTTTGGTGCGAAGACTCCAAGATCACTGCTACATTAAAAGAAGATTTTGCAGACTTATATAATGAAGATGTGGTGGAGGCGTTCTTTTGGACGGATGAAGAGCATCCCCTGTATTTCGAGTATGAACTTTCGCCTCTTAATTATGAATTGGCTATACTCGTACCAAACATGAAAGGTACTTTTTTCGGCTGGCGACCGTGGCACTATGAAGGTGATCGATTAACCAAACATGCCGCTCGTATCATTTACGAGGGTGAAAATGTGAGAGGTTGGGTGGCCGAGTTTTTTATTCCTTACTCGTTGTTAAAGCCCCTGCAAAAGGTGCCTCCGAAAAAAGGTATGAGGTGGCGTGCCAATGTGTACCGCATCGACTATGATCAGGGCAGAGTGGTCCTGGCAGCCGGTAAAAACAAATTTTCATGACATTCAGCGCTTTGGCACTCTTTTGTTTGATTGAAACGCGCAGATGAACATCTTTGCATCTTGTCCGTTCTTACTTCAGTATTGAAAATGTTTTCCTTTCTTGTGTGTGAAGTTGACTATGCGTTCCCTTTCCCTCTCAGGCTTTATTAAAAACTCATCCTACTGGTCAGCGCTGGCTGGTGTACGGTGGTCGCTGCTATTGGCGATGATGATATTTTGGTTGGTGGGTCGCTGGCTTCGCCTCGAATACGGCCAGGATGATTCAAACTTGTGGCTGGTGATGTATCAATTCTTGTGCCTGGTGCTGTGGACGATGGTCGGACTTTTTGCCATCAGTGTTATTACTGCGCTCATCACCTGGCTTTATTTTCTGCAATCCGTAAAGAATAAAGTCATCTCCATCCAAGCCAAGTTTGGTGACGGACAAAAAGCAGAAGCGGGCTGGGTGCCGCTCACTATTCAAATCAATGGCCCGGTGCTGCGCCCCTTGCTGGGCACGGTGCAAGCGAGACTGGTGTTTTCCGAAAAACGTTTTTCAGAGCGGGTGATTATGGATATCAATGTGCTGCGACCTCGGCATTGGTGGCGACAAGCTATTCGTGGCACAGGCCAAACCCTTTTGCACGATCGTGGCATCTATGATGTTGAAAAAGTGCTTGTGTCGTTTTGCGATATGCTGGGTCTGGTGTCACTGCCGAGTTCGGTACCATTCACACAACAATTATATACGTTGCCGCGCCCGCAAGATGATCAAACTATTAAGGCGCGACCGAACACCACCGAAGAACAAATGCACCGGATCGACATTCCAAAAAGAGTAGAGGGCGAGCATGTAAATTATAAAGAGTATGAAACGGGCGACAACATCCAGCGGATTGTTTGGAAAATTTACGCCAAGAGCGGGCAGTTGGTGGTGCGCATCCCGGAAACCAAAGACCCCTACGCCTCGCATTTGTATTTTTATGCCAGCTACTTCAATGGCCTCTCAGATAAAGACGGAGCATTTGAGTCAGAACTCTTGAATGTGTATAAAGACCGTGTGCGGAATATCCTCGAGGCTCTGCAACGCAACGATTACGATGTGCGCATGCCACACGATCAGGAAGTGCCCAAGCTGGGCGGTGTATCAGAAAAGAAGAATGAATTGTTTCAGATTACTGCAGCCACGTGGCAACGCACGGTGGCACCTACTGCCTTCGTTAATGTAAGCAAAGCGGCTTTTGTTTGCTTGCCATCGTTGGTGCCCGCCAGCGAATTGCAACAGATAATCCGCAACCTGCCTGACGCTGTACCGCTCGTGGTGGTAAAATTATCCAGCACCATACCATCACCGTTTCAACTGAAGGTAAAAGACATTTTCTTTAAGCCGGAGAAGCAGCCCGTAGATCGCCTCCGCCAGCCGTGGTTGTTTTCTTCGTTGCGAAAAGAGTTGCTCAGAAATGAGCGCGAGATTGCCGACCTTGTGAAGCAACGCGGCAATAGTTTGTTGACGAGCGCAGGCGCCATTGAACAAGAGACATACGTGAGATGAACAGCCGGGAAAAGTTTCAACAATTGATCATTCGGTGGGTGCTGGTGTTGGTGCCCACCATTTGCATTGCCTACATCACCCTGCGCCTGCTGAATTTTTCCTATACGACCCTCAACACGGGTATCGTGAGTCAGGCAGTCTATTTTTCAATCGGGTTGCTGCTGGCGTATTCACTCTATTATTATGGTGCGCGATGGATCATCACGTTACTGGCGTTGTGGCTCGTGTATTGGCTTTTTGAGAAAGTCATCAACCGC
>JAIENH010000707.1 GCA_019751475.1 Cyclobacteriaceae bacterium | reverse complement strand
CGAGTCTATGTGCATTGCTTCAGTCGGCTTTAGCCGATACTAAACCCTTCGGCTTTTAGCCGAAGGTAGTTCAGTTTGAATAGAACTATTCTTTTACAAACCGTGCATAGCTTGAACGTTCACCTTGACCAACGAAGAGAAGATACAGTCCAGGGGCCTGTGCGCTCATCGGCACTTCAACAGTCTTTCCTCCCACTGCGGCCTCTTCGTGAATGAGGCGACCTGTTGCGTCAAGGATTTTTAATTGTACTTGCGCAGTGGAAAGTGACGATAGATCTATAGAAAGTTTGTTGGTCACGGGATTGGGATAAACGATTAATCCATTTTTAATCAATGGCAAGTCTCCGGTAATAACAATAGCTTGTGCGGTCGAAAAATCGCTGGTGCAAGATTCGACCGTGGCGGTGACCTGGTAGCTACCTGATTGAGGTGGCGTGTACGTTGTGCTTGTTGCGTTTGTAATTGCTGTTCCGTTTCTAAACCATTGATTACCAGAACTGCTATTGCTTGTCAATACAAAGGTGTTGGGTGATGGACTTGATACCGTTACAGTGGGTTTCGCTGGATTAATACAGAATATGCGATCAATCGGTTCAGCTGCGCTGTATGTAGCATCTCCGTTCTGAATGGCCCGTATAGTTGCTATTCCAGATGAAAGAAATGTGACAATGTTTCCAGCGATACTGATTTTTGAAATCGAATTTGGCCCCACCTGAAATGAAACAGGTAATCCTGAACTGCTCATAGCAGACACAGCGAAAGGGGAATCGCCTAACACAATCTGCCCAGGTACAACAGTGAATGAAATCGTCTGGCTTCGTTTTTGAACAACCAAATCTTGAAGCACAGGAGTTGCTGAATTATAGTTTGCATTACCTGCTTGACTGGCGGTGATGGTTGTAGTGCCGATCGCCCCGGCAAGGGTAAGGAGATTACCACTTATGGTCGCAACGGAGGTATTGCTACTGGAGTATGATATTGGTAGACCCGAAGTTGTGGTGGCGGTAAGTGTAATGGGCGGATTATTAGCAGGAACGCTGGCCAATGGCCCAAACGTAATAGTCTGGTTAGCCTTATTGACAACCAGATTCTGGTCGACTGGTGGAGCTGGGTTGAAAGATGCGTCACCTGCCTGCCTGGCGGTGATGATTGTATTGCCGACTCCGACAATACTGACCGTATTTCCGCTCACGGAGGCGACACTGGGGTCGCTACTGGTATAGGTTACTGAAAGCCCGGAGCTTGCCGTGGCTGTTAGGAAAAAAGGGGCATCCCCAAATGCGCGGGCCGAGAGAGGATTGAACGTAATGGTCTGAGGCTGCTTTGAATTTACAACCAGAGGCTGATTTACCGCTGGTGCCGCATTATAGTTTCCGTCACCTGCTTGGTTGGCCGTAATAGTTGTAGTGCCCACAGAAAGCAACGTTACTGTATTACCACTAACGGAAGCTACGGATGGGTTGCTGCTTGTAAACGTCACACCAAGCCCTGATGAAGACGATGCCGAAAGTGTAAAAGGCAGGTCAAAGGTAGATTTAATTGGAAGAGCGTTAAATGTGATGGTTTGATTGGCCTTATCAATAATAAGATTTTGCGGTACAGATAGTGCCGCGTTGAAATTTGCATCGCCAGCTTGGGAGGCTGTGATGATCACAGTCCCAGCTTTTAAGATAGTCACCGTATTGCCAGAGACGGTCGCAAAGTTTGTATCGCTTGAGCTATAAGTAATTGGGAGCCCCGAGGTTGTTGCAGCATTCAACGGGAAAGGTGGGTCGCCAAAAGTCTTCGTTGGAAGGGTAGTGAACGTGATGGTCTGATTGGCTTTATCTATAATGATGCTACGAAGGACGTCTGGAGCGGCATTGTAGTCACTATTACCGCTTTGTTGAGCGATTATGTCGGCTGTGCCTGCTCCAGTAATCGTCAGTAAAGTACCAGAAACTGTAGCCACATTTGTATGCATTGAAACAAAAGTAACTGCTAGCCCGGAGGAGGAGTTTGCTGTCAGGTTAAATGGTGCGTCCCCGAAGGTCTTTGTTGGAAGGAGCCCAAATGCAATCGTCTGGTTCGCTTTGTTGATTATAAGTGTCTGTTGCACATCAGGGGCAGGATTATAATTTGCATTACCTACTTGCGATGCTGTTATGGTGATAGTGCCAGCCTTAAGAATTGTTACCGTGCTGCTGGTTATGCTTGCAATGGACGGGTCACTCGATGCATAAGTGACATTCAACCCGGAACTTGCTGAAGCAGTGAGTAAGAAAGCGGGATCTCCAAATGTTTTTGGAGTAAGGGCTCCAAAGGTTATTGTTTGGTCAGACTTATTGATCACCAGTGGCCGCACTACATCTTGTGCGTGTCCGTAGGTATCGTTGCCCAGTTGCCGTGCGGAGATAAGTACAGTTCCGAATTTGTGAATGGTTACTAAATTACCTGACACACTGGCAATATCAGAATCGCTGGATAAGAATGAAACGCCAAGCCCTGAGCTTGCACTGGCCGACAATGCAAAGGGTGGATCTCCAGCATTTTTAGGAGGCAAAGCATTGAATGAAACAGATTGACTTAATTTTTTTGGAACTAGCAGTGGGGCGGCATACTTAGGTAATGCACCATTGGTTCCGTTAAAGTTCACGAGCACATTGAAACTACTGGAGGTGCGGTCGTACTGAAATAGTGTTCCTTTACCACTAGCACCGCCAGAAGACGTCATCCCGTAAAGATTGCCTCCAACCACTTCTATCAGTGTGCCATTGGGTGTGCTGCCTGTGGTGGTTGAAAAGTGGACCCGCACGGTAGCTGTATTTAGAAGCGGATCATATTCAAAGAGTACGCCAGCAGAGTTATTACCGCCTCCTGTAGTGACACCATATAACAGGCCATTGTTGGATTGCAAAAGTGTTCCGGTAGGATTGGCACCGTTGATGTTGAAGAAGTCAATCTTTTTTGTCAAAACGCCCGTTATCGGATCAAATTCAAACAACACGCCTAGGTCGTTCAGTCCACCAGCCTTGGTCATTCCATACAACTTGTTATTGGCTGCCAGTAGTAGGCCACCATCTGGTGAGGCGCCATTGGTCAAATTAAAGTCTGCCTTCTTTGTATAGGTAGAGGTTGACGGGTCGTATTCAAAAAGTACCCCAACACCATTGGCGCCCCCGGCATTCGTCATTCCGTATAGTTTTCCGCTGGGTACCTGAGTTAAGTCTCCTTTTGGGTTTGCCCCGTTTGATGAACCGTTGAAGTCCACTTTGTTGATCACCGAGCCGGAGGATACATCAAATTGGAATAGCACACCTTGATTGCTGACGCCACCGAATTCTGTAAGGCCATAGAGTTTACCATCACTGGCTTCCTTAAGATTCCCTGATGGAGATGCACCTGTTGTGGAGGCTGAGAAGTCATGCCTCTTAATAAATGTAGGAGTGACGGGATTGAACTCAAACAACACACCACTTCCGTTATTCCCGCCAGACTTTGTCAATCCGAACAAAGAACCATTTGACGCTTCGATCAAACCTGATTGCGGACCTGCGCCATTGATGGAATTTGAAAAATCTATTTTCTTCTCATAGAAATCACTGACGGGATCATAACTGAAAATCACACCATTGTCTACTGAGCCTCCCGAAGGAGTCATTCCATATAAGGCTCCGCCAGGTAGTTGGATGATATTTCCTGTGGGGTACGATCCGCTAGCAACAGGCGAGAAATTAACTTTTGTAGAGAGGCTGTTTGTCGATGTATTATATTCAAATAAAACTCCTGCATTATTTACTCCGCCTGAATTGGTCATTCCATAGAGAAGGCCACTGGATGAAAGCATCAGGCTTCCGTAAGGGCTTTTGCCTTCTGATCCAAAATTAATATTTATTGTAGCAGAAGTTGTGCCTGTGGTGTATTCAAGGAGGGTACCAAATCCTGAACTGCCACCCGCAAATGTGGTTGCATAAAGTTTGCCGTTAGTAGCCTGAACAAAACTTCCTGCCGGGTTCTTACCAGTGGTAGCATCGAGTAAATCTACCTGCTTTACATATGAACCAGTACTGGGATCGTATTCAAAGATCACTCCGTGCCCGTTTGCTCCTCCAGCGTATGTCAGTCCATACAACATGTTATTGGAAGCCTGAAAAAGATCACCCCGAGGCCCTGCTCCGTTAGTGGAGGTGAAATCAACCTTTTTTGTGTAGCTGGATGTAGCCAGATCAAACTCGAATAAAACACCCAAGCTACTCGCGCCACCACTGTT
>JAIENH010000711.1 GCA_019751475.1 Cyclobacteriaceae bacterium | reverse complement strand
CAAAAGAACGCTCCAGGCGATTCGAGTCAATCAATACACATTTATCGCCTGCTCAAATTCACGAAAAGATACGCACACGATCGGTGTCATTATTTGAACCACGACCTGAATTAAACCATGCCACCAATGCGCTGTGCATTGTGGGCAGACGTGAACTGACGCGTTCATTGTTTTTAGACAGGCGTTCGTTTCTCAATTCATTCGACTATCGTGTAGACCCGGAGGGAAAATATTTGCAAAACATTCTCAATGCAGCGGCACCTGTGTGTGGAGGCATCAACCTTGAATATTTCTTCTCACGAGTGGACAATCAGAAACTGGGTGCAGGCACCAAACTGCCTCACAACGTTATGGGCCTCTTCGGAGTGGCCAATGGTATTGATGGTGACTTGCGGCCAGGACTTCCCAGCCAGATGATTGAGGTGCATGACCCCGTACGCTTAATGATTATTGTTGAGCATTTCCCGGAGGTTGTTCTCCCTACCATTCAAAAGAAACCTGAGACGTACGAATGGTTTAAGAATGAGTGGGTCAACCTCGTGGCGGTTAACCCGGAAACGCACAAGTTGTTCTTGTTTAAGAATGAATCGTTTATAGAGTATGTGCCGCTGACTGACCACATTGATGCTGTAGCGAATCTTAGCCCAATGCTAGAAACACATGAAGATAATTTGCCCGTTTACACCCTTGCCAACGATTAGACTATGAGTTCTTTGTTTCATCTGTTTGTTCTGTTGCCGTTGGTGGGATTCATCCTGAGCTTATTGGTGCCATCCAAAAATGAGACGCTGTTATCACGTGTGGCGTTTGGCACGGTAGGCCTTCACACGATTTGTACGCAGGTGTTCCTGGTGTATTGGTTGTTTCAGGGGCGGCCAACGCTTAATCTCAAAGATGTTGTGCTGTACAAATCCGGTGATTATGAATTCTTCATCGATTTCGCTTTTGACGGAATCACAGCTACCTACTTGTTTGTAGGATGTATCCTTACTTTTTTGGTTACACTTTACAGCCGATATTATTTGCATCGCGAGGTGGGGTACAAACGTTTCTTCAACACAATTCTTTTCTTCTATCTGGGCTATAACATTGCCATTTTCTCTGGCAACCTCGAAACACTTTTTATCGGGTGGGAAATCCTGGGCATTTCTTCTTTCCTGCTGATTGCTTTCTACCGCGACCGTTACCTGCCGGTGAAAAATGCTGTGAAAGTATTTTCTATTTATCGAATCGGTGATGTGGGCCTTATTCTGGCGATGTGGATGGCGCACCATTTGTTTCATCAGAACATTACATTTTTAGAATTGAGCAATTATGAGATTGAGCACGAACATCTTCAGTCACACAGTTGGGTCGGTATTTTTGTTTCGATCATGATCCTGATCACAGCTGCTGCCAAGTCGGCACAGTTGCCATTTTCTTCCTGGCTTCCACGCGCCATGGAAGGGCCCACACCTTCCAGTGCCATTTTTTATGGTTCTTTATCTGTGCACCTCGGTGTATTTCTGTTGTTGCGCACATTTCCATTTTGGGAGCATCAACTCTCCGTCCGGATTTTGATTGGTTTATTGGGTCTCACCACCACCATCATTACTACAGGCATTGCACGGGTGCAGTCTTCGGTAAAAAGCCAAATAGCGTATTCGTCTATTGCACAAATCGGATTGATATTCGTTGAGCTCGCGGCAGGATTTGAAACCTTGGCGTTGATACATTTTGCCGGAAATGCATTCTTGCGCACGTATCAATTGCTGGTATCGCCATCTGTAGTGAGTTACCTCATTCGCGAGCAGTTTTATCATTTCTCCCCGCGAGCAAAGTCCATTGAGCGTTCATTTCCCAAACGAATCGAGCACGCGCTGTATATATTATGCGTCAAAGAATGGAATCTCGATTCCTTCATGTATCAATATCTCTGGAACCCGGTGAAGTGGGCAGGGAATAAATTGAACTTCATGACGTTTGAGCGAGTGTCCGTTTCCTTTATCCCAGTGTTTCTGATTGGTGTCTACTTGCTCCTCCATGAAGAACTTGTGTCGCCTGGCGTTCATGAATTTTTGCCGGTACTGTTTTCCATTTTTGGACTTACCATGGTACTCAAGTCTTTCACGGAGCGCAAGCAGGCCCGCATGAGCTGGATATTGATTATTCTAAGTCACTTCTGGATCGCCCTGGCGATATCGTTTAATGAGCATTATGAATTTAACGAGACGCTGCTCTACCTGAGTGGCATCGTGGTGGCAGGGGTTGTTGGTTATCTCTGTCTGCGCAGGTTAAAGAAGTTGGAGGGCAGCATTGACCTTGACCAGTTTCACGGCCACTCATATCGCCATCCTAAAATCTCTCTTGTCTTTTTGCTGGCGTGTCTGGGCGTAACCGGATTTCCTATTTCGCCCACGTTCATTGGTGAAGACTTGATCTTCAGTCACATTCACGAAGACCAGGTGGTGCTGGCTTTCTTTACATCGCTTACATTTATTGTGGATGGATTGGCTATTGTAAGGATTTATGCACGCGTGTTTCTTGGCCCGCACGTCAAGTCCATCTATGAGATGGCCTATCGCTCCTCGTAGTTTTAGCGGTACAGCTTTAAAAAGTCCATCAACTTTTTAATCTCCTTTTTTTTGAGAGCTGGGAAGTTGGCAATGCGAAAGGTGGAAGATTTTAATTCTCCGTAGCCATTGCCAATGAGCAGGCCTTTCTTCCGAGCGCGTGATTTTATTTTTTCAATATCGGCCGGATCAGCCTCCAGCGCCAGTACCGTCTGCGACTGCACGCGTTTATTTTTCACGAGAGGCCGTATGTGTTTCGATGATTTGAAGAAAGCTGCCCACGCCTCATAGCGCTCGTGTGTCTTCCGACTGACTTCATTGATTGGCTTGGATTTCTTGAGCACCCTCATAAGTAAGTAAATGCCCAGCACATTAGGTGTGTAGGTAGTTTGCCACTTTTGTAACATGCTATCTATCACCACCAGACTGTTGTAATGTTTTTTTTCACCGATCTGCTTCATTTTACTAACGGCAGTTGGAGAACAAATCATTACCGCCAGGCCGGCTGGCAGACCAAAGCACTTTTGTACAGAAGCAAACCAGACATCTCCCTGCGAGAAATCGAGTCGTGTACCCGCCATGGAAGAGGTAGTGTCTATTGCTATCAGATGTTGAGGATATTTCAGACGGATTTCCTTTATCCTTTTCAGTGGCACGCACGTGCCGTTGGAAGTTTCATTGTGTGTGATGCAAATCAACTCGTTTGATTGAATAGACAAATTTTCTGGCAGATCGCTATCCAATTCAAATTTGATTGCTTGCGCGGAGGGCCTGATACGATAAGTATAGTCAAACCACTTCTCACCGAAGGCTCCATTGAAAATATGAGTGCTTTGCTCTTGCACCAGCGACTGGGCGATGATTTCCCAACACTCGGTAGCAGAGGATGTAAAGTAAACAGAGTAGTCTTTAGGGACGTTGAGCTTTTTCTGCAATAGGTTCACGGTCTGTTCATACAATTTCATGAACTCTTCACTGCGGTGGTTCATGCTCAGAATGCCTTTCTTGTGCGCATCTTTCACATAGCGAGGCACCTCGTCATGCACCCGTGACGGGCCCGGATAAAAACTGATCATGGAGAATTACTTATTTCTGTTAATGAGGTAGATGGCCGCGAGGGCATATCCTTGCAGTCCGAAGCCGGTGATAAGCCCTGCGCATTTGGAAGTAATGAGACTCCGATGCCTGAATTCTTCCCGCGCATATACATTGGAGATATGTACTTCCACTACAGGCGTGGTGATCGCGCCAATAGCATCGTGAATGGCAACGGAGGTATGGGTATAGGCTCCCGCATTCAGGATGATACCATCATAGGAGAAACCTGTTTCGTGCAATTTATTGATGATCTCACCTTCCACATTCGACTGGAAATAGGACAATTCAGCCGGTACGAAACTGGTTGCTAACGACTCAAAAAAACTTTCGAATGATTGCGCACCGTACACTTCTGGTTCGCGTTTGCCCAACAGGTTTAAGTTAGGGCCGTTAATGATCTGTATTTTCATCACAATGATGTTAAGCCTATCGGATGCGAAGGTATGAAACACTTGGTGCACGCCATAACCTGTGAAATGAATAACTTGCGCTAAACAATATTCTTGAGCTGGGATCATCACATTAAGCATTTTTCGCACTACCTCAAGCTGGAGCGGTCGCTTTCGCAGAATTCCATTGATGCATACGTTCGGGATGT
>JAIENH010000502.1 GCA_019751475.1 Cyclobacteriaceae bacterium | reverse complement strand
TAATTTCGGGGCAATTTTAAAACCGGCTCCCGGGAGGAGCCTATCACACGAATGGGACTTTTTGACTTTTTTACCAGCGACATCGCCATAGACCTCGGCACCGCCAACACCCTCATTATACATAAAGACAAGGTAGTAGTGGATGAACCCTCTATTATCGCGCTTGACAAACTGAACGGTAAAGTGCTTGCCATCGGACGTGAGGCCATGCAAATGCATGAGAAAACCCATGACAACATCAAGACCATCCGTCCGCTGAAAGAGGGCGTGATAGCCGACTTCCACGCGGCTGAGATGATGATCCGTGGCATGATCAAGATGATCGACACCGGCCGGAGACTTTTCCCACCGTCTTTGCGCATGGTGATCTGTATTCCTTCAGCTATTACCGAGGTAGAAAAACGCGCAGTACGCGATTCGGCCGAGCACGCCAATGCAAAAGAAGTGTACATGATTCATGAACCGATTGCTGCAGCCATCGGTATTGGCATTGACATCGAGCAGCCCATCGGCAATATGATTGTTGATATTGGTGGTGGCACTACAGACATTGCTGTGATTGCTTTGTCAGGAATTGTTTGCGATCAGTCGATTCGTATTGCAGGTGATACCTTTAACCGCGACATCCTTGACTACATGCGCAGGCAGCATAATCTGTTAATTGGGGAGCGTACGGCCGAGCGTGTGAAAATAGAGGTGGGATCCGCTTTGACAGAATTGGATGAAGGTCCGGACGATTACGAAATCCGCGGTCGTGATTTGATGACGGGTATTCCGAAAACAATCAAGATCTCGTATAGCGAAGTAGCGTTTGCCCTTGATAAGTCGATCTCGAAACTGGAGGAGGCTGTGCTCAAAGCTCTTGAACTTTCACCTCCTGAACTTTCTGCCGACATCTACGAACGTGGCATTTACTTGACTGGTGGAGGCGCCATGTTGCGCGGTCTTGACAAGCGGTTGTCATTGAAAACCAAATTGCCGATTCACGTGGCCGATGATCCGTTGCGGGCCGTGGTGCGGGGCACGGGTGCGGCATTGAAAAACTTAGACCATTTCCGTAAGGTATTGATGACCTGATGCAATGCAGCGTCTTTTTAATTTTTTCTATGAGTACCGGGCTTTTTTCACATTTCTGTTGCTGGAGATTTTCAGTGCCTGGCTCCTGATAGAAAACAATAAATTTCAGAGCACTAAATTTTTTAATTCTTCCAATAGCCTCGTAGCTGGCATCTTAGGTTTTTCGCAAAGTACGCGGGAGTATTTTTCGCTGCGCCAGATTAACACTGATCTTTCCATCGAGAATGCTCAGCTGCGTACCCAGCTAGAGCAGCAAAGCCGTCAGTCATCTACAGCCTCGGTAATCGATACAGTAGCTCGCTATGAATATGTGAGCGCGCGGGTAATTAATAACTCCGTGGCACAATTCAAAAACTATATTACCATCAATCGAGGTGAAGATGCGGGCATACAGCCAGGCATGGCGGCCATAAGCATTTCGGGTGCGGTGGGGAAGGTAAAGTCAGTGTCCAAGCATTTTTCCGTTTTAATTTCTATCCTGAACATTGACGAGCAAGTTTCCAGCGTGCTGAAGCGCACCGGCAACTTCGGCACGGTGCAGTGGGACGGTACAGATCCTACAGCAGCTAAATTGTTGTATGTGCCGCGTCATGTAAAACCGGAGCCGGGCGATAGCGTAGTGACTTCCGGCTACAATGCTGTGTTTCCACCCGGTGTGCTGGTGGGGATTGTCAGCGATGTAAAGCTCAAAGAAGAAGCTTTGTTTTATGACATTCGGGTGTCGCTCGCGCAAGACTTCAGGCGCTTGTCATTTGTAAAAATTGTGAAGAGCAGACTCAAGCCCGAACTTGACTCACTTGAAATGGCCACTATCGGATTACCTCAATGAATCGCACCGGCATTTTCGCAGTTGTTTACTTTCTGCTGTACTTGTTGGTGCAGGTGATGCTCTTTAAGCAATTGGTACTGTTCAATTCCGCGTTTTGCTTTTTCTATGTGGCCTTCATCCTCCTGTTGCCGATCGAAACTAATACGCTCATTCTTATGCTGATCGCATTTCTGCTGGGCTTTTTTGTAGATATATTTTACGACAGCCTGGGCTTGCATGCGTTTAGCCTGGTGTTAGTGGCGTATGTGCGCAACTTTTGGTTGGGAGTAATCACCCCGCAGGGTGGCTATGATGCAGGCGAGGGCCCGACCTTGGCGGTAAATGGATTACAGTGGTTTCTGGTGTACGCTATTCCGTTGGTATTTATTCATCACTTTGCTTTGTTCTTCATGGAAGCGGGTGGATTCGGTGTCTTTTGGTTCACCATGATGAAAGTGATGGCAAGCCTGGCCTTTACCATGGCGGTTATCTTATTTTTACAGTATTTCTCGTTTGACAGAAGGAGATGAACGAAGGCCGGAAAGAAATATTTCAACTGGTGATTGTAGTCACAGGCATCATCTTCCTGGTGAAATTATTTTTTATCCAGGTGGTAGATGATCGCTATGCTGAGCTGGCCGACAGCAATGCCATTCTCCGGCAGGTGGAGTATCCCTTTCGGGGATTAATCCACGACCGCAACGGCAAGCTGATAGTCTACAACACACCTGAATACAAGCTTGAAATCCTGATGAAGGATGTCAAGAAATTTGACTCAGCAAAATTCTGCGAGGCCTTCCAACTTTCGCGCGAGGAGTTGCGCATGAAATTCAAGCAGATGAAGGGGCTCAAGGAATATTCTCCGTTTAAGCCAACGGTATTTCTCGATCAACTTTCTAACACAGACTTTGCTAAAGTACAAGACTATCTCGATGAATTTCCTGGCTTCTATGTGCAGACTCGAACTACCCGTGCATACTCTACTTCAGCCCTGGCCAATGCACTTGGCTACGTGAGCGAGATAAGCAAAAACCAACTCGAAGGGGATCAGGCAAAAATTTATAAACAAGGCGACTACATTGGTCAGAGCGGCATCGAAGCTTTTTATGAAGAGCAATTGCGTGGCAAGCGCGGAGTGCGGTTCAAGCTCCGAAACGTAAAAGGCATTGTGAAGGGCTCTTTTAAGAATGGAGCCTATGATACACTGTCCGTTCCGGGTCAGGACTTGGTAACCGGCATCGACCTTGATCTTCAACTTTATGGAGAGCGCCTCATGAAAGGCAAGTCGGGAAGCATTGCAGCCATTGAGCCTGCCAGTGGTGAAATACTTGCGCTTGTCTCTGGCCCATCGTATGACCCAACGCTGTTAACTGGCCGACAGTACAGTTCAAACTTTAAACTCATCAGCAGCGACACAAACAAGCCATTGTTCAATCGACCGCTCATGGCCCAGTACCGGCCCGGGTCTATTTTCAAAATTGCCCAGGCGATGACGGCTCTCCAGGAAAAAGTCATCACGCCTGATACCCGCATTCGCTGCGATCGCACCATCATCAATTGTCACGGGGCCCACACGAATGAAGACCTTCGTGGAGCTATTGCCAATTCATGCAACCCATATTTTCACGGAGTATTGAGAAGGATGTTGAATAAGGGCATCATCAACGATCCGTTTAAAGATACCCGCATCGGCCTGGAGGAGTGGGACAAGCACATCATGAGTTTTGGTTTTGGTAAACCACTTGGTATCGACCTGCCTAATGAAAAAAATGGATTGATCCCAACACCGGAATATTACGACCGGGCGTACCGGAGCCAATCGTGGAAGTTTTCAAATATTTATTCCATTGCCATTGGCGAAGGAGAAAACTTAGTGGTGCCAATCCAGATGGCCAACTTTGTCGCTACGATCGCCAACAAAGGATTTTACTACACACCCCACATTGTAAAAGCTATTGGCAGAGACGGTCAGCCATTGCCGCCTTATCGTGAGAAGCACTACACCACCATTGATTCTGCCAACTTCCGTATAGCGGCTGATGCCATGCAACAAGTGGTAGAAGCGGGCACGGGGCAGTACCGCGCGCGACTGCAAGATATTGTGGTGTGCGGTAAGACGGGTACTGTGGAGAATAATCCTCCGTTGTTTGACCACTCGGTGTTCATTGCTTACGCTCCCCGTCATGAACCGAAAATTGCAATTGCTGTGTATGTAGAAAATGCAGGGCAGGGCGCGCGGGCGGCTGCTTCTATTGCCTCGCTGATGATTGAAAAGTATTTGCTGGGCCAAACAAAGCGGCCCCATATTGAAGAGTATGTGTTAAAAGGAGACTTTGGAGATAAACGAAATTGAAACGCGA
>JAIENH010000390.1 GCA_019751475.1 Cyclobacteriaceae bacterium | reverse complement strand
ATTGGAATGATCTTGTCAACCCGATTGACGATGCCACTACTATCGCAGGATTACTCAAAGAGAAGTATGGTTTTGAAGTACGCATTGTGCAAGACCCTGATCACGAGACTGTGTTTGAAGTACTGGCTGAATACCTCAACCGCAAGTACAAGCCACAAGATCAGCTTATGATTTTCTTTGCGGGGCACGGGTTCTTTGATGAAACGTTTGGTGAAGGATATGTAGTAGCCAAAAACTCACTCGAAAATGACAAGTCGCGCACTACGTATATTTCTCACAACCGGCTTCGTTCTGTGATAAACAATATTCCATGCGAACACATCTTCCTGGCCATGGATGTGTGCTTTGGAGGAACATTTGATCCGGTGATAGCGCGGGCGCGATCAGCCGAGACTTATGCTGAACAATCAGAGACAGAATTTCTGGTGCGTAAGCTGAGTTACAAAACACGCAAGTACCTGACATCCGGTGGAAAGGAATACGTATCAGACGGTGTGGCCGGAAAGCATTCTCCGTTTGCGCTGAGAATCATTCAGGCCCTGAAAGAAAATGGTGGTGGCAAAGACCGTGTGCTTACCATCAGTGAGATTAAGACCTACGTGGAAAAACTTCCGAATGAGCCCCGGTTCGGCAGCTTTGGTGACGATAACCCCGCCAGCGATTTTGTTTTCGTGGCAAAGCAACACTAAGCTCACCTCACATACTTCTCCGGCAAAACAAACCCCATGCTCTCGGCACACCAGAAAATGGTGACGATGAAGTAACGCTTGCCATCAAAAAACAACTGGATGCTGTTGACACCCCGGTTGGTAACGGGGCCGTCTTTTTTCTCTTTTGTTTCGTAGGTGCTGAAAAGGTGCGTCACCGTACCGTATGATTCCGTGACGCGGTGCAGCTCCTTCTCGAAAAAGCCAGTTGAGATGCGTGATGAAAAAAGTTGAATATACTCTTCCGGTGTCAGCGCTTTTAGTGTCAGGTCTCCTGCTTCGTTCTTGCGCGTAGGGATGAGTCGCGCCTCCGATGCAAATAAGTTGCGGAACCTTGCCCAGTCGCGCGTCTCACCTGGGTTACCCGATATCACTCCATACAAGGCTGCCACGATAGCATCAGCCGACTTTACATCAGCGGCATAGTCATTTTGTTTGTGCGCACAAGAATCCAAAGCTCAACGAAAGAACAATCGTGAATATTTTTTTCATGGTAACTTTTTAATCAATAATTCTTCGCGCCAGTCGAAAACGCTTGTTGTAGTAGTCTGAATACAAATTCGTCTCCACCACACCCAAGGACGTGGAGGCATGAATGAACTTCACATTGTCATCATCTTTTACATCTGTCACAATACCCACATGAGTGATTTCGCGCTTGCGCTTACCGGTAGCAAAAAACAATAGGTCACCGGGCCGAACATCTTTCTTTTTTATCTTCTCACCTACCTGGGCCTGCGCATCTGCTTGTCGTGGTAGGCTTATATTGATGGCATTAAAGGCATTTGTTGTGAGGCCAGAACAATCCATACCAGAGCGTGTAGTGCCACCCCACTTATAAGGAGTACCCATAAAACTCCGGGCTGCTTGGATAACAGACGACACCTGCTTGTCTCGCTGCCGGGCCTTTTTAGAGGCGGCACACGAGCACAGAAGCGCAAAAACGATCAGGTAAAGACACGGTTTGTAAAAACGGATTTGCGTAGCTTTGTGCACCTTGACCAGTCTATTAATAGATCAAATTTACGCGATTCATGGCAGACGTTAAAGTGATGGCCGCGGCCGAGACCTCCAAACTGGATTTATTGTTGGCGCGCTTCCGCGAAATAGTGGGCAGTGAGTTTGTAATGGTCGATGCCGCTCAAAAAGAAGACTACGGTCGCGACAAAACGGAGGACTACTTCTTCATGCCCGATGTCGTGGTTAAGCCTGGTACCACCATAGAAGTGAGTGAACTCTTACAGGTCTGCAATCAGTATAAAATTCCAGTCACCCCGCGCGGGGCGGGCACAGGCCTGAGCGGTGGAGCACTGCCGGTCAAGAATGGCGTAGTCATTTCGATGGAGCGCTTCAATAAAATCTTACACATAGATGAATTGAACCTACAGGCCACCGTGGAGCCGGGAGTCATCACGGAAGTATTTCAAAATGCCGTGAAAGAGAAAGGCTTGTTCTATCCACCCGACCCGGCTAGTCGCGGGTCATGCTTTTTGGGTGGTAACCTCGCCAACAATTCAGGCGGACCCAAAGCGGTGAAGTATGGCGTCACGCGCGATTACGTGCTGAACATGGAGGTTGTATTGCCTACAGGTGAGATCATCTGGACGGCCGCTAACGTGCTAAAAAATTCTACCGGCTATAATCTTACGCAACTAATGTGCGGCAGCGAAGGTACGCTGGGCATCATCACGAAAATTGTTTTTAAGCTTCGCGGCTTTCCACAGAAGAATGTACTCATGATGATACCGTTTACAACCAACGAGGAAGCCTGTAGTGCCATTGCGGCCATCTTCGTAGCGGGTATCACTCCCTCGGGTATGGAGTTCTTTGAAAAAGATGCCGCTGAAAAAACGTTCGCCTACTGCGAAAAGGTGTTGAACAGCCCCGTAACCACCAAACTTACGGAAGGCATGAATGCCTATTTGCTTTGTGAACTCGATGGCAACGATGAGGAGGTGCTGATGCGAGACGCTGAGCGCGTGATGGGTGTGGTGGAAAAATTCCAATCTGGAGAAGTACTCTTTGCCGACACGGCAGCTCAGAAAGAAGAGCTTTGGAAAATATTTCTCCGGCTGTAAACTGGCATACACTTACTAAATCCGATGATGTAGTAGTGCCCCGTGCCAATCTACCGAAGCTTATCAACGGCATAAAAAAGATTGGCCGTGAATATGGATTTAATACCGTATGCTTTGGTCACCTGGGGGATGGAAATCTACACGTCAATATTCTAAAAGAAGACATCAGCGAAGCAGCATGGGAAACAAAAATCCCGGAAGGTATTGGAGAAATTTTCAAACTGACGGTGAGTCTTGGCGGCACGCTATCAGGTGAGCACGGAATCGGCATCGCCAAGCGGCCCTATATGCCCATCGCAATGAGCGAAGTAAATTTGAACCTGATGCGCGGCATTAAAAAAGTATTTGATCCCAACGGCATCCTGAATCCAGGAAAAATATTCTAACCAAACCCATCCTATCAAAACTATGAAACAGATTTCAGTAGCATTCGTTGTCGCTTTTCTTGTGTGGAATTGCGGCACCAAACAAACCGAAACAGTTAACAATCAGCTGACCGATCAGCAAAAAGCAGACGGATGGAAATTGCTGTTCAACGGTCAAAACAATGACGGCTGGCGCGCCTTCAAAAACAATGAAAACGATAGCTGGGAAGTAGTAGATGGCACGCTACACTGCAAGGCCACGGCCGAGAAGCGCAGCGATATCATGACGGCAGATCAATACACCAATTTTGAATTGGCTTTCGACTGGAAGATTTCTGCCAAGGGAAACAGTGGTGTGATGTTTCGTGTCACGGAAGAATTTGACGTGCCCTTTGCTACCGGCCCGGAGTACCAGGTGATTGATGACAAAGATTATCCCGGAGAATTGAAGCCCGCTCAACTATCAGGTGCTAACTATGATATGCACCCTGCAGGCGAAAAGAAACTAAACCCTGCCGGTGAATGGAATTCGGCAAGACTTATTGTCAATGGCAATCATGTAGAGCACTGGCTGAATGGCGCCAAAGTGGTGGAGTATGAATTAAGCTCAGACGATTGGAAAAGCCTTGTAGCTGCCAGCAAGTGGAAAGACTTTCCCGGCTACGGTCTCGCACCTAAGGGACACATTGACTTTCAAGACCACGGCAACGAAGTGTGGTACAGAAACATCATGATTAAGGAACTGTAACACGCTGACAAGAAACACCGAGGTTGTAGGGTAAACAAAACGCAATGTGCGGCATCACCGGGGTATTTGCATTTAACCTAGTCGGCAAATTCAGTAAGATCAATACCGCGGCCGCCACAACGGCCCTCGCCCAACGCGGGCCCGACTTTCATAATGTGTATGCCGATGAATGGGTTTGTCTCGGGCACCGCAGGCTCTCCATCATCGATACACGCGAAGTAGCGCACCAACCCATGTGGGATGAACACGAGCGCTATGCCATCGTGTTTAACGGTGAGATCTTCAATTTCAAAGAGCTGCGCAGCGACCTGCAAGCCAGGGGCATCTCCTTTCACACCGATTCTG
>JAIENH010000294.1 GCA_019751475.1 Cyclobacteriaceae bacterium | reverse complement strand
TAAAGCAAGTAAGGGAAAGACTATTGCCGTTAGTGATTTGGATAAGTTATGGAAATAGTCCTTCTGCCAGAGGCTGAAAGAGACTTAAGCTATTGGAAGAACAACAAGCTCGTTCTAAAAAGAATCACTCAACTTATCCGATCAATTCAAGAGAAACCATTTGAAGGTATTGGAAAACCAGAGCCTTTAAAATTTCAGTTGGCAGGATGCTGGTCCAGACGAATCAATCAAGAGCATCGCATTTGTCTATGAAGTAGTGGATAACAAAATTTTGATCCACTCCCTACGAGGTCATTATAGGAAATAAAGCGGTTGTTGTTTCTAGGTAGTGACATTCTAATCCATTTACCCGCAGATAGCGCAAAATAATGCGCGCAGACTTGCGCAGATTTCTGAATCCATCTTCAGCGTAATCCGCATAAGTATTCAATCTGCGAAAATCTGCGGGAAAAATTCCTTTTGCCACTAAGCCCACCAAGTCATGAAGAATACAATGCAGGAAATTTGCTACCTTAGAGCCTGATAACCAATTTTTTATGTAGTGATGAGAGAAGCCAGTCCGGTGAAGTTTTACTTTGCCACCTATTTTTTTCTGGCCTTCGGTATGTTGCAGTGGTTGTGTGGAGTACTTCTCTTTCTGAACAGTGACGAAGAGAAAAGCCGATTGTCAGCCATGATCTTGTTCTCTACGGGCATCGCCTGCCTGGCGCTGTACCTTGTAGTAGCCACCAAGTTGAAACGGGTAGCCATTGGCAAAGACCGTGTGGCTGTGATCACCCGGAAAAAAACCAAACACTACGAGTGGCCCGAAATAAAATCCATCAAGGCTGTGCCTTACTTTAACTTGTATCGCCTGAAGGTGAAAGGGAAAAAAGAGCGAATTTATTTTTTACCCGACAAGACGCTGGAGCCTTTGTTTGGATTGTTTGGCCGCCAGGCGGAATTAGCAGAGGTGCTCAAGAAAAAGAATAGGCTAAGCCATTAGAATTTCATATGGAATGCCCAATCCCTCATGAAGGGACTTAATCACACTTTTAGAAAGTTCTCGCTTTCGATTTAATACAGCCGACACCAGACTTTTATTACCGTTGAAATACTTCACGATATCTTTTTGTTGAAGGCCTTTCTCTTCCAAAATATACTTGATTGCCTCTACCGGATCGGGGGCGTCAATCTTGTAGTGAATATTTTCATACGCTTCAACCAATGTGGAGAGTATATCCAACTCATGAAAATCTTCAGTATTCGGCCGCGGATCTTTTTTTATTAAGTCATCGATGCGCTTCATCGCTATACGATAATCTCTTTCTGTATTAACGGGTTTGATTTTCATAAACTAAACGGTCTTAGCATCAATTTTATCGTATTCACTGTGAGTGCCCACAAAACGGATAAATACTTTTCTAACTTGAAACACTATATAAACGACTATTCGATATTTATTACCCTTAATATTGAATACTATCCTATTGCTTCCAACAATACTGGCATCACCAAAAATTTTCTTTATATCATGGGTAGTCTTCCAATCTGACTTTTCGACAATTTTATGCCAGGTCTTTAGTGGAATTTCAGCATCCGCATGGAGCTGCCAAAACTCACGCAATACCTTTTTGGCAATAATCCTCATACTCCAAACAATGCAAAAATAATAATAGTTTACAAAAAGTAAACTATTCGAATACTATTATGTAAACTATTAAGAAGCTACTTTATCACCCTCAACTCTTTACCCACTTCCGTAAAGGCAGCAATGGCTTTGTCGAGGTGGTGCTGCTCGTGGGCAGCCGAGAGTTGCACGCGGATGCGGGCTTTGCCTTTGGCCACCACCGGGAAGAAGAACCCGATGACATAAATTCCTCTGTCGAGCAGCTTCTCGGCAAACTGCTGCGCCAAAGGCGCTTCGTATAACATGATCGGCACGATGGGGTGTACACCCGGCTTGATGTCAAATCCTGCCTTCGTCATGGCCGTGCGAAAATACTGGGTGTTATGTTCCAGCTTATCGCGCAACGCAGTGGTCTCGGAAAGCATGTTAAACACTTCGATGGATGCCCCCGTGATGGAGGGTGCCAGCGTGTTTGAAAAAA
The DNA here is from genome assembly GCA_019751475.1 of Cyclobacteriaceae bacterium. Classification (GTDB taxonomy): domain Bacteria; phylum Bacteroidota; class Bacteroidia; order Cytophagales; family Cyclobacteriaceae; genus ELB16-189. The sequence continues at coordinate 2,145 of JAIENH010000294.1, read as the reverse complement.
GATACGGGCGTGATCGCTGGCGGAGGATTTCAATAATTTCTTTTCGCCCGGAGGTAAAGCCACCCGAGGCTCCGCCCAACGCTTTGCCCAGCGTGCCGGTGATAATGTCCACACGACCTACCACTCCGCAATGTTCGGGCACTCCGCGGCCCGTCTTCCCTAAAAAGCCAGTGGAGTGACATTCGTCTGTCATAACAAGTGCTTCGTATTGGTCGGCCAAATCACAAATCTTATCCAACTGCGCAATGGTGCCGTCCATGGAGAATGCACCATCCGTCACGATCATGATATTTTTTGCTCCGGCTTTCTTGGCATCCTCCAGTTGTTGCTTAAGGTCAGTCATGTCATTATGCTTGTAGCGATAGCGCATGGCCTTGCAGAGGCGCACACCATCAATGATGGATGCGTGGTTAAGCTCATCTGAAATGATGGCATCTTCGGCCCCGAGCAGTGGTTCAAACACGCCCCCGTTGGCATCAAAGGCAGCCGCATATAGAATAGTGTCTTCGGTCTGCAGAAAATCTGAAATCTTTTTCTCCAGTTCTTTGTGAATATCCTGGGTGCCACAAATGAATCGCACACTGGACATGCCGAAGCCATGCGTGTCGATCGCTTTTTTGGCTGCTGCCAACACGCGCGGGTGAGATGACAAGCCGAGGTAATTATTCGCACAGAAGTTGATGACCTCTTTGCCGTCTGCTGTTTTTATATCAGCCCCCTGGGGCGAGGTGATGATGCGTTCTTTTTTATAGAGCCCGGCTTCGCGAATGGATTGTAACTCTTTTTGCAGATGGGGTTGGAGGGTTTTATACATACGATGGGGATTGCGGATGGTGGAGAAAACGAAACTGACGCAAATCTAAGGGGTCGTGGTTAAATCTGAAATTTTAATAACTTTCGCCTTACGCGCAGCATTCATGAAGAAAACGACCATTCTTTTAGTCGGGGCGGGCGGTCAGCTCGGCAGCGAGTTGACACAGGGGCTTTGGAAAATTTACGGACAGGAAAATGTGATCTCTTCTGACATCAAAGACGCCACGGGCATCTTGAAAGAAGGGCGCTTTGAAAAATTTGATGTCATGCAGCGCGACAAGCTGTTTGATATTCTCAAAAAAAATAATGTAACGCAGGTGTATCACCTGGCGGCTTTGCTCTCGGCTACCGGAGAAAAAGACCCGCGGTGGGCGTGGAAGCTAAACATGGACAGCCTGCTGTTTGTGTTGGAGGCGGCCCTCGAACTGAAGCTCCACAAAATTTATTGGCCCAGCTCGATTGCAGCCTTCGGCCCTACTACGCCCAAACAAAATACTCCGCAAGACACCATCATGGATCCCACCACGGTCTATGGCATCACCAAGTTGGCCGGTGAACTTTGGTGCGAATATTATTTCAGACGCTATGGTGTGGATGTACGCAGCCTGCGCTATCCTGGCCTCATTGGGTGGAAGACACCTCCTGGTGGTGGTACTACCGACTACGCGGTGGATATTTATTTCAAGGCATTGACAGAAAAAAAATACGAATGCTTTCTGGCAGCCGACACGTACTTGCCGATGATGTACATGGAAGATGCTGTGAAAGCCACGATTGATTTGATGGAGGCCCCGGCCGAAAAAGTAAAAGTTCGCACAAGCTACAACGTGTCGTCCATGAGTTTTTGCCCAGCCCAGATTGCCTCCACGATCAAAAAACATATTCCGGAATTTTCCATCACTTACAAACCGGATTTCCGGCAGGCCATTGCAGACTCATGGCCCAAAAGCATTGACGACTCGGCTGCCCGCGCAGACTGGGGCTGGAAGCATCAATTTGGCCTGGAAGAAATGACTGCTGACATTTTGATGAATCTGAAAAAAGAATTGACTGTTGCGGCAAGCGCAAGCTAAGACAGATACTTTGGCGAAACAGCTTCCTTGAATAAACTAAAACAACTAGCGGGAGAAACGGTGCTTTACGGACTCGGCAGCATGGTGCCGCGGTTCCTTAATTTTCTGTTGGTGCCGCTGCATACGGTAAACATGTTTAGCCCGGCTGAGTATGGTGGCATCACCAAGCTCATGTCTATTGTGGCATTTGTCAATGTCGTTTTTATGTTTGGTATGGAGACGGCTTTCTTCCGTTTCTCCACCAAGCCCGGTGCAGATA
>JAIENH010000538.1 GCA_019751475.1 Cyclobacteriaceae bacterium | reverse complement strand
GGCCAGCTCCAAAGATTCGCTTTCGCGGAAAGCCAAACGGCCACAGCTCCTGCCACGGTACCAAAAAATTCGAGGTAACTCATGGGATAGCCCAAGGCTGTAAAGAAGATGGAATCCTTATCGAAGAAGAGCACGTTTCAGAAATTGATCACTGGATTTGCTAGATGAGGGTGTTAAAGTTTAATGCAAATATTTTTTGCTTCCGTAAAAAACCGGAGCGCTTCCCACCCACCTTCACGGCCCACACCCGATTGCTTCATGCCGCCAAAAGGTGTGCGCAGGTCTCTCAGTAGCCAGCAGTTCACCCACACGATACCACTTTTGATTTGGCCCGCTACCCGGTGGGCCCTTTTCAGGTTCTCCGTCCAGACCGTGGCCGCCAACCCATACGGAGTACTGTTGGCAAATTCAATTGCCTGAGCCTCCGTATCAAACGGCATGATGGTGACTACAGGGCCAAAAATCTCCTCCTGGTTAGTGCGACACGTATGATCAAGTCCAGTTACCACGGTAGGCGCCACAAAGTAGCCCTCCGCACAGCGGCCCTCCACTCTCACTCGCTTACCCCCTGCTACTATTTTTCCACCTTCCTGCTGAGCCAACTCAATATATGAAAGCACTTTGTTCATATGCCCCTCGGATACCAATGCCCCTACTCGTGTGGAGCCTTCCAGCGGATCGCCAACCACCAGTTCGTTGGTGCGCTTTACAAATTCATCCACAAATCGCTGATACAAACTTCTTTCTACAAAAATGCGTGAGCCACAAAGGCATATCTCGCCCTGATTTGAAAAAGATGAACTGATTGAAGTAGTTATCGCCTCATTAAAATCACAATCTGCAAAAACAGCGTTAGGGTTTTTTCCGCCCAACTCGAGCGAAAGTTTCTTAAACATCGGAGCGGCTGTAGCTGCAATTTTTTTCCCGGTCACGGTGCCGCCTGTAAATGAGATGGCCGTGATATCTGGGTGATCGATAATGGCTTGCCCGGCTTTGGGACCCAGGCCATGCACCACATTCAACACACCTTTGGGCAAGCCTGCCTCTATACAAAGTTGCGTAAGGAGAAAAGCCGTCATCGGTGTAAGCTCCGAAGGCTTTGCCACTACCGTACAGCCTGCCGCCAGCGCGGGGGCAATCTTCCATGTAAAAAGGTAAAGCGGCAAGTTCCAGGGAGAAATGCATCCGGCTACTCCGATGGGTGAGCGGGTAGTGTAGTTAATGGCTTGTGTGTCGGTGATGTGCGCCTCACTGGAAAAGTGCATAGAGGCTGTGGCATAAAATCGAACGTTGGCCGAAGCCCGCGGAATATCCATGGCCTTGGCGAGCTTTAAAGGCTTACCGTTGTCAATACTCTCGGCAAGGGCAAGTTTATCAAAATCGCGATCTATGAGATCGGCAATCCGCAAAAGCACTGCACTGCGCTTCTCTGCCGGCAGGCTTGACCATTCTGCGAAAGCTGACTTCGCTGCCGCAGTAGCAAGCGCTACGTCTTTTTCATCCGAGTCTGGTATGTGACTGTAAACCTTGCCTTCACTTGGGTTGTAGTTATCAATGAAATTTCCAGAGACAGGCCCTACTAACTCTCCGTTGATGTAGTTGAGAATTTTTTGCATGATTACAAGGTACTTACAAGATTATTATAGTCTTCGTGCGAACCAATCCAAAACCAGATCATCATGTTCGATTCTTTTACCCCGAGAGCTCGATAGGATCTCTCCACTCGAACAGAATAAACTGGTTTGCTACTGTGAATTTGCTTAAAGCTTAAAGAAGGATGGTACGGATCTGCCTGCCAATGTTTGTAACTAATGCGTGCTCTTTCCTGAATATTAGCTGGCAATGAATCAAATGCCTTTCTAAACCGCTCAGTTGTCCGAGATACCACGCTATAGTTTCATTCTTTTCGTTTTACCCTTTTTGTATTCCAAGATAGCCTCTTCAGCGAGAACCGAAAGTTCGTGTTGTGTTTTAATCAAACTATTTTCCCATGCCACTTCATCCAAAATTACTTTAGCAATTTCGCGCTGTTGCTTCGTTGGAAGCTTTTCGATTTTATGCACAGCATTCTTCAATTCCGAAACCATAGTCAAAAATAGATAATTTCTGTTAAAGACTCCCCGTCCGGCCGCCATCTACCGGCACGTTAATACCATTGATATATCCGGCAGCAGGAGTTGCTAAAAAAGCCACCACCGCTGCTACTTCTTCCGGAGATGAGATTCTTCCGGCAGGAATTTCACTCACCATATCCTTGGTGACTTCTTCTGTTGATTTATTTTGTTTCACAGCCCGGTCTTGAATGATCGATTCCAATCGTCCAGTCATCGAAGCTCCAGGCAGCACATTGTTGACGGTAATACCAAAAGGTGCCAGTTCGACCGACAGGGTCTTTGACCAATTGGCCACCGCACCACGAATGGTGTTTGAAACACCCAGTCCCTTAATCGGCATTTTCACGGAAGTGGAAATAATATTAATGATGCGACCAAAGCCCGCTGCTTTCATACCGTGAGCAATGGCCTGCACCAAAATCTGATTGCATAACAAATGACTCGAAAAGGCCGCAACAAATTCTTCAGTTGATGCTGCTAGCGCGGGGCCTGCCGGTGGACCTCCCGTATTGTTAACCAGGATGTGAACCGTTTGCTTGGCAACATACTGACTTATCGCAGACTTGAGCTTGTCGGGGAAGTTAAAGTCCGCTACGAGGTAATCATGCGCCTGGCCTTTTGCTCTTGATAGTTCGTTCAAGACTGCTTTGAGTTTGTTTTCATCGCGGGCCACCAGCGTAACCGAGGCGCCCAGCAGCGCCAACTCAATGGCCGATGCTTTGCCAATTCCCTGCGTACTGCCGCAAACCAAGGCCTGTTTTCCAGAAAGGTCTAAATCCATGATGATAAAGATAGTCTGAAAAGTTTTAGATTTACATAGTTAATACCTGACGAATATGGCTATCCGCAGACCGTTTAATCTCACACAATGGATCGCAGAAAATAGACACCTGCTAAAGCCCCCGGTGGGAAATAAAAACCTATATGCCGATGCGGGCGACTACATTGTAATGATTGTAGCAGGCCCGAATGCCCGCAAAGACTACCATTACAATGAGACCGAAGAGTTGTACTATCAACTGGAAGGTGAGATCACGGTAAAAATCCAGGAGGATGGTAAGGCCGTATCATTACCGCTGAAAGCCGGTGATATGTTTCTGTTACCGGCACGAGTTCCGCACTCTCCTATTCGTACACCCAACTCCATCGGCTTGGTGATTGAATGCAAACGCAAAGACACGGAGGATGACGGACTCATGTGGTTTTGCGAAAACTGCAATCACAAGCTTCACGAATACAAGTTTCACCTGACCAACATTGAAAAAGATTTCTTACCCCGTTTCCGGGATTTCTACGGCTCCAAAGAATTGCGCACGTGCAAAAACTGTGGCACTGTAATGGAGGCCGATGCCCGATTTGTTTAAGGAATCGCATCACCTCAGGGTGGAATTGTCTTACTCGATATTATGAAATTTGAATACTCACTGGCTTTCGCCAGAAAGCTTGATCAACAGGATCCGTTAAAAAATTTCCGCAAGGAATTTCATCTCCCAAAAGTAAAAGGTAAAAAGGCACTCTACTTTACCGGCAATTCTCTTGGCCTCCAGCCAAAGAGCACAAAAAAAATCCTTATTGAAGAGCTTGACGACTGGGCCACTTTGGGCGTGGAAGGACATTTTCATGCCAGGCGCCCCTGGCTGCATTATCACAAATTCAGTAAAAAAGCGTTAGCTGGATTAGTAGGTGCCCAGCCAGACGAAGTGGTTTCTATGAATCAACTCACCGTCAATCTGCACTTGATGATGATGTCATTTTACCGGCCTACCAAAACGCGGTACAAAATCATCACTGAGGCTGGAGCTTTTTCATCCGATCAATACGCCTTTGAATCACAAATCAAGATACACGGCTTGGATCCGGCTGATGCGCTGATTGAATTGCGCCCAAGAGAGGGGGAGTTTTTTCTGCACACAGAGGACATCATAAATAAAATTACTGAACCAGGTGAGGCAGTGGCCTTAGTAATTTTTGGTGCTGTGCAATATTATTCCGGACAATGGTTTGACGTCAAACGTATTACCGAAGCAGCTCACCGTGTGGGAGCCTATGCCGCCTTTGATCTCGCTCACGCTATTGGTAATGTACCGCTC
>JAIENH010000034.1 GCA_019751475.1 Cyclobacteriaceae bacterium | reverse complement strand
GGAGCCGGTCAAAATCAAAATGGTCAAGGTACACCTGCTGTCGAGGTTATCAATTTTCCTGGCACTATTGCCGCTGTAACGGTAAACGACAAAGGTGAGATTGTAGTAAAGGGAGCAGACGGGAATGAAACGGTCTACAAACGTGCCAAAGACGCCAAGACTGGTAAGCCGAAAGAGGCAGTGGTGGCTGATGCAGCGGGTAACAGCTATTCGGTGGATAAGGATGGGAAAGTAACAAAGGGGGCGAACACGGGGAATACCAATGCCTCCGCAGATGCGAGGGGAATAAAATTCCCTCTCTTTGTAATTTACGGTCATGATCTTGATAAGACTATCTATTACTGCGCAAGCGCAGCATTAGACGCCAAAACAAAAAATGAACTGGAGGCTTCAATAAAGGAAAAATTAAAGACATCTACCTGGTCAGATATGCCAGAGAGCCAAGTGGTGTTTAATAACGATTGCAGTATAGCATACACTGATAATCTTTCCGTTCGCAGGGGGGCCGTTGTCTATTCAGAACAAAATAAAAAAGTATTTTTTGCAGATCTCAGTAAGGACTATGATTTTGCCTGGAAGCTAAATGGATCAGATTACACGCCAGGCGCAAGTTTGCAAGAAGCTGACTTGAAGAAGGGCAACAATTCACTGGAACTTGAGGTGCTTACCAAAAGTTCTGCTGGCCTACATGCCAAGGTTACCTTACAGATAAACTATGGCAAGTTTGACATTAACAATTACCGAGTAAAAGTGGTGCGCAACGGTAGGCCTTATTATTATAAAGACCAACAATTTGTAGGTAAAGAGAATGGTGAAATACCGCTAAAAGAAGACGAAGCCATACAACTGACGCTGGAACAGAAGGATGAACAAACAAGCTGGAAATTATTAGAAAACGTTGAGTGGATGCTAAGCCATAGTGAAGACAGCAAAGTGGTAAACACAACCTTACCGTTAGTTTTTACAGAAACCTTCACGCACGACTATGTCGTTGCGAAAATACCAAGCACAACTGAAGCCTTTAGGGTGGATTTCAGAAAAGAGACTTATGAACTGGCACCACCCAATCCGATCACTAAACCGGACGTAACCCGGTTGGCCACAAATTTGCAGGCCAAACGTGAAGACCTCTTTAATTGGGCCATGAACACCATACAGACCAAGAATACCACCCTTTATAGTTCCATCACCGGAGAACGCGCTTCTACTAAAGTGTATATTGTGCCAGTCAACGATGCGGATTTTACCGGTCTTACATCTGGAATCAATGGAAATGTAAAAGGAGTGACAAATTTTCTTTATCGAGAGAGAGTCGATTACTTCCCATTACTTAGCACTGTTAACCCGCAATTGAGTGGCAGTGTTATTGTAAGCGCTACTTTGATTACGAAATTAAGTGACAAGGAAAAGGAAGAAATAATAAAAGCAATCTCAGCAAAAATGAAAACCGATCAGTACGAATTCTTTTATGGAAAAGTCAAAGCCTATTCGGGCGAATCAGGGGCTATGCTTGATAAAGCCATGGCTGACGGAGCGATTGCCCCTGATGAATTGGATAAACTGGTTTACAAAGTAGGTGCTGAAGATGTAAACAAGTTTATTGACCTGGTGAGCAGCACAAAAGATGTGTACCTGAACGATGCCAATATCAAAACAGCTTCTGATAATAGCTCTGAACCGTTTGAACGCACCTTCATCAAAACACTGGCCCACGAACTCACGCACATCCATTTCAAAGCAACAAGCAAGCTCGACTATCTTACATGGGAAATTATCCGCAAGAATAAAAACGGACAATATGATCTGAAAGATCAATTAGGCAACAACTGCGGTTGCAGCGCAGGCCCAGGCCACGAATGTCATAATCCGGAGAACAGTGCCGTGTGCGGAGAGGAGAACAATTACAACACCGTAAAGAGAAGCAAATGATGAAGCGTTTAGTTGGAATCATATTATTTTCCATACCTGGCGTGTTGCATGCACAACCCGTAAGCACAAAACCAAAAAAGGTAAGCGAAGTGGTTCGCCAGAAAATACAGGTACAATTGGAAGATGCTATACTAGATTATAAGATGTTTACTTGTCCAGAGATTAAGGATGATGAATATGCTAAAAAAAGAGGCGGAGTAATAGTTTCATACATACAAGCAAAGGGCTTCTTTTTTCCTGATTCGATTAATAGCTCTTCGTATCAACTAATATTTGATAGTATAGAACCCTGGGGCCCGCAACCATCTAACCGTGGATACTATATAATCACTAAACGGGATCATCGATTTACAAACTTTGAGGAATCTGTACGTAGAAATAAAAATTGGAAGGAAGGAAGGGATCCATTACAATCTTTGTTTTTTTCAACACCTCCCCATCAAGATACCATATCATTGGATTTGTATTCAAAATACTATCCTCAAGATGAACGGTTTTTGGTTTATTGTGACACAATCCCCGAAAACCTAATATCCCTGTTAAGCGGCAACCTGTTCATGAAACCCGCTACACTGAAAAACAAAAATCTCCGTTATTGGGCTTTTACTAGAACGGCCCAGTACAATACTACTGCTGAAACAATCTACGAACTCCCCAGCACTGAAAAGTGCTTGCGTTATCTGGCTAAAAAATCAAATCTCACTCAAAGCGGCTTCTTATTGGAAATAGAAAAAGAGTACCCGCACCACATGCAAATCACTTATCACACCAATAATAAAGCAATAACCGGTGGCAATGGTGTGGATAGATATCAGATCATTCTGCCGCGCCCGGTAGGTGAATTCAAAGGATATGACCCCATTCGGCCAAAGATCAGAAAATTGGAGATTGACGAATTGAGGCGATTGCGCAAGGATGAAGTATTGGGCAAGACCTTTGAGTATATTGATTATGAAGAGTTTTGATACGCAGAGGTCGCTTTAGCGGAGAGGGCATTGCGGAGATACCGTTTTTAAATTACTCCAGCATCCGGGTGAACTTTGTAGGCATTGCTGTTACCCAGAGTCGCGTAGTAGTGAGCGGCATTGTAGAGAGCATTTATAATCCCAACAGCAAGGTGATCTACGTTACTAACAAACCGTTGCAAGAAGGAGCCGGTCAAAATCAAAATGGTCAAGGTACGCCTACTGTTGAGGTTATTAATTTCCCAGGCACCATTGCTGCTGTGACAGTAAATGACAAAGGTGAAGTAGTGGTGACAGATGCAGACGGCAAGGCCAGTTTGTCTGCGGGGCGCCCTCCATCCCACAGCCACCACCACCTCAGCCGCTCCTGCAGTTTCTCGCACCCAATGATGTGATTTACTACCACAAGTTTAAGATCATTACAAAGTCTGTCACTTCCTCGGCCGGTGGTCGTTTTAGTGGAGAGGGCATTGCGGAGATACCATTTTTAAATTACTCTAGCATCCGGGTGAATTTTGTTGGTATTGCTGTTACACAGAGTCGCGTAGTAGTGAGCGGCATTGTAGAGAGCATTTACAATCCCAACAGCAAGGTGATCTACGTTACCGACAAACCTTTGCAAGAAGGAGGAGGCCAAAACCCAGATGGCCAAAGTACACCTACTACGCCTGACGTAATAAATTTCCCAGGCACCATTGCTGCTGTGACAGTAAACGATAAAGGTGAGATTGTAGTAAAGGGAGCAGACGGTAATGAAACGGTATACAAACGTACCAAAGACGCCAAGACTGGTAAGCCGAAAGAGACAGTGGTGGCTGATGTAGCGGGTAACAGTTATTCAGTGGATAAGGATGGAAAGGTGAAAAAAGTGATCAATGATAGCACCATAATATCTAATACGCCCAATCAAATCGATGTTAGTAAGCTTGATGATTTTGAGAAACTAGTGAAAGAAGTTATTGACTCGCTTTATCTATTGAAAGTCAATCAAAGAGATTCCATGTCGACACAAAAAGATAACAATCAAAAAATCTTGAATGAAAAGGTTGGTTTAATGGAAAACCTTGAATCAAATGTCGAAGATCAAGAACTTATAATTGAAACCGAAATCTCTGCACCTGAGTTAATTGATAAAATTGATCTGCTGGATTCCTTAGTAGAAACAAATGTTGTTGGAATCAAAAGGGCTAATAGAGCGCTCTCGTTGCTTAATGAATATCTGAATACTATTAAACCTAGATTATGCATTAGGGAAGTAGAAAGTACTGTCTTTGGTTCTCACGATATCGAACAAACCATCCAGCCAT
>JAIENH010000347.1 GCA_019751475.1 Cyclobacteriaceae bacterium | reverse complement strand
CGAACGCCAATCCCCACTTGTTGTATGCCGCTGACAATGAAATCCATGCTATCGATAGTTTAGCAATCGGGCGTAGGCGTTCTTAATCCGATCAGGAGGCATCTTCAACAAAAACATGCAGAAGACGGTAAGATTAGAAAGCTGCACGCGAAGCCAACTGTTAGTATCATACTTGCGAGCTGATACGGTAACATCTTTTTGAATGATGGCAAATGAAAATCGTTTCCGCAGGCGAATGATAAAGTCATAGTCTTCCATGATGCTGTAATATTCATCAAACCCATTCAATTCATCAAAGACATTTCGCTTGACGAAGAGAGTCTGATCACCACCACGGCACATCAGCCGGTCGAAGCGCGTACAGTAGGCATTGATCTTGAGCATGAACTTGTCAGAATCAAAAATGTAACGATAACAACCGGCATCAAAACCATTTTTCAAGGCTGTGCGAATATCTTCTACAAATGAGGGTACCAGCTTTACATCTGCATGGACAAAATAAAGAATATCACCACTTGCCTGCTTCGCGCCCAGGTTCATCTGCACGGCACGGCTGCGAACGGGGCTTGAAATAACCATGGCTCTCTTTTGTCTTGCAACAGAAGCGGTTGAATCTGCACTGAGGCCATCCACCACAAAAATTTCGTGAAGAGTATTATCACCGTGCAGTTGCAAAAAGTCAATCCGCTTCGCAATATTTTCTTCCTCATTAAAAGCAGGAATAATCACCGAAATCCGCATTACTCCTGTAGTTTGATTTCAAAGTTTTTGATCGGATTGTACATGCGGGCCAGGTGCAGCGCACCATTCTTGAACTGAAAACGGTTGGGCTGATCCATAACGGTAAATCGATACGTCATGGGGTCCAGCTTCACTGGCATCACCATAGCCCCGTAGTTGTCGGCCAGTACAAACTGCTCGGCCGTAGGGCCATCCAAGTAAAGGCGAGCCACATTGCAGCGAATGGGTTGCTGGATCGTTGTATCCTTTTTGTATTTGTAGGCATTGACGTGCACCTGGTAGTGGTCACGTGCCCATGTAGTAGATGATGAGAAATTCCCGCGGTTAGTTTCTGTTTTCACCCTCGAGTACATCAACTGATTGTTGTGGTAAGCAGATGTGATAGTGTAATGCACTTTCACTCTGAAAAAAATCCATACACTTACGCGGCTATCAATGGAATAATACGTAAGGCTGTCTTTCACTTCTTTTTTTGCTATTAACTCACCGATGTTGATCCCAGCCATGGAAATCGTGTACTTCCGAACAATGGGATTGGCCAACCCATGAACAGCCGAACAACCAAGCAACGTTGTCAGCAGCACGACTTTACAGAATCGACAAAAGACCCAATTTTGCATACTGTCGGTGGCTAAGATACGTATAAACCCCTTGCCGGAGATTTTACCAATCCGCATTTTACTATCTTTCGTATATACTGCAAATCACATTACCATGAAAAGACTAATGGCCCCTGCCCTGCTAATGATTATCTGTGTACATTTCGCGTTCGCGCAATCAAAGCCACCCTCACACGAGATTTATGACCGGCTGCTGAAGAAAAATGTAACGGCCGATGGGAAAGTAAACTACAAGACATTCATTAAAGACACTGTTGAGCTTAACAAATACCTGGGCCTACTTAGCGCCAATGCCCCTGATGAAAAGACCTGGTCGAAGTACGAGCAGATGGCCTATTGGATCAATGCCTATAATGCGTTTACGATTAAACTCATCACCAAGTATTACCCGGTGAAGAGCATTAAAGACATCGGCAGCAGTGTTCAAATACCGTTTGTCAATACCCCGTGGGACATCAACTTCATTCGCATCGGAAAAGAAAAAATGGACTTGAATAACATTGAGCACGGCCAACTACGCAAAAAATTTGATGACCCGCGCGTTCACATGGCCTTGGTGTGTGCCAGTAAATCGTGCCCCATTTTGTTGAATGAGGCCTACGATCCCAAGCAATTGGATGATCAGTTTGCCAAACAGACCAAAGCCTTTCTTGCCGACACCTATCGCAACAAAATGTCAGCAGATAAGCCACAGCTAAGTATGATCTTCAAATGGTATGGCATGGACTTCAATAAAAACGGTGGTTCCGTCCGTGATTTTGTAAACAAGTATTCAAATGTGAAGATCAAGCCTGACGCCAAGATTTCGCACGTTGACTACGACTGGAATTTGAACGAACAATAATCTTAATACTTGCCTCGCTTGAAGCGAGTGGTATCGCTGGCCAATAACGGCAGTGAATAATTTCCGGTATCGATCTTTAAATCAGGAAGGAGTTGATGAAGTTCATCGACTCCTTTTTTTGTTACAGTCGATTGAAAAAGGTAAATAGTCTTTAAGTGAGCGATCGACTTCATGTTGGCCAATCCGGCATCAGTCACTTTCGTGAAAGAGAGATTCAGAAACGATAGGTCAGACGGCCAGACAATATCTCGCAGATTATCATCCGTTACAGAAGAACGCTCCAAGTTTAGTTTTCGGAGATTTGGTAAATCTGCCGCGATCGACAATGCCTTAGGAGAGAGTTCACATCCCGAGAGGTTGAGTTGCACGATGTTCTTGCCGATAGACCGAAGGGCCTCACCATCAGCTTCGCTGAATTTTTTAACACTAGCAAAACTAACCTGCACGTAGTTTGTATTAGCTGAAATTGGTAGAACTAACACCCCAGTCTTTCGAAGCTTCGAAACAGCATCTTCTCCAGCAGGGTCAATTTCTTCCGCAGGTAAATCATTTGCACTCTCATCGCCAGAACTTTTCAGATACTCCATTATTGCCGGAGGGCTCCCAATTTCCTCCAGTGTTTTATCATAGGGTGCACCGGCTTCTATCCACCTCTCAATGATGTCAACCTCAATGGAAGTGAGTTGGTCGCGCTCGCGGGGCGGCATGTGATCCTCATCTTCTATGGGCAGCACCATTCGCTTCCAAAGTTCACTTTCGGCCGGCTTGCCAGCCACCAACACAACACCATGCTTTCCACCCTTCTCGATCAACTCACGTGCATCCAGCCTAAGCTGACCTTTTTGCTTCTTCGAACTGTGGCATCCATAGCACTTCGCTTCCAGCAGCGGGCGCACTACATCAGTATAAACATTTGCCTTTGCGGGATTAGCCATCGACACGGGCTTTACGGGAACTGCCTCAACTGGTGACGAACCTGGAAATAGAAAATCTTCTCCATGTGTAAGCGATCCACCCAAGTGGCCGGCAGTTGACAGCAACACGACTAATACACAAAACAAAAACAGTCGCAGAAACCTTCGCTGGACTTTATTCTTGATAATGGAATACTTGCGATGCAAGTAAACAAGCACCGCCAACACGGCCGTGCCTATGCCTGAATATTGATGGAACTTCAGCAATTGATCGTCATAGCCACCTTCCTCTGCCAATTGATACCCCGAAAAAGCAGCCAGCACGGCAAAGAAGGCACCCCAAAACAACGCTGGCCTAACTGCAAAGCGAAGACGCCTGTACTTTCTCGTGTATGAAAGCAGTTCGAATAAAAAAGCCAGCAACAATATGCCGATGGGGAGGTGAACAATGAGTGGATGTAAGCGACCGAGGGCTGAAATCATCGAGTTACTTAACTGTAACGCTTGCGCAATGTATCAAGCATAAACGTATTGATCTCCCATTGGTTGCTCAACGGCTGCCGGGTGTAAGGCATAGCTGGCATGTAATCAATCGGGCCAAACTCGGTAAGGAACGTCATGACCTTGCCTTCTTTATTTTTGGTGGCCACCACTTGATCCCACCAGCCAAAATGGACTTCTACTGCGTGCTTCCACTCGGGTGCACGCGGGTCATTCACTTGCGGTCCTTCCTGGTGGCCAATGCGGGCATGAATATGATCTACACGGCCAAGGGCCATCGCCACAGTTTCAGGTTGGTCTTCCAGCAGAGTCTCGTGCACATTGCACCAATGCGATACATCAAAAGTCAAGCGCAAATCAGGCAGATTCTCCATAAACTGCCGCGCCACCGGGGCAGAATATAGAATGCGCGAGCGATGCGTCTCGTGATAAATTGGCACTTGTGTCCGTTTTGATAATTCCGTGGTTAGGTCGATGAAGGTTTTATTTTGATCGTATGAAAAATGGTCACGCCCAGAATGACAGTTAATGTAGAGAGGCTTCCAACCGACTGCCGCTTCAACACTTACTTTAAACT
>JAIENH010000732.1 GCA_019751475.1 Cyclobacteriaceae bacterium | reverse complement strand
AAGTAAGGATTTGTTCATGACCGCAAGTTTAAAAAGTGTGATTCCCTTACAATTTAACTATTTTGCGTAAGTCCAGTAAGAATCTTATCTAATTTAAGATTTTGCGCTGCCATACACAGTTAAAGTCGGGATCAATAAGTAAACAACACTTTTCTTACTTCAAGTAGCTAATCGACATTTGCGATGTCGATTGCAGATAGAAAGGATTTAAAATCCCATGGCATCTTGGTTCTGGATTACAAATCCAGGGCAGAAAGAAAATCCCGGTAACAGAAAGAGTATCACGTAGCAGATGAGAATATACGTAAGCATGCTTTCCCGACAGAGTCCCCAGCTCCTCACAAGCCCTGGCTCACGGGAGACTCTGCGGGGAGCGAGTGCACAAGTAGCTAATCGACATTTGTAATGTCGATTGAAGATAGAAGGGATTTAAAATCCAATAGTATCTGGTTCTGGATTGCAAATCCAGAACAGAAAGGATTCCTTACCAACAATCTCGAATTTTCCCCACTGACAATAGCGCAGATTTACCGGCATCGCTGGCAGATAGAAACGCTTTTCAAGCGCATCAAGCAAAACTATCCTTTGAGAAATTTTCTTGGAGACAACGAGAACGCCATCAAAATCTAGGTTTGGTGCGCCTTCATTGCCGATCTGCTCTTGAAAAGCATAAGCAGGCATCTCAAAAAAAACTGGTCATTCTCTAATCTCTCTTCGATGATCAGATTGCATTTGATGACCTACATAAACTTGAGAAGGTTCCTGAACAATCCCGAAAAAGCACTCTTAGAATTTTACTTTTTCAAAGCTCACACATCGCAACCCTCCTTATTTGTGACATAGGCCCTGCTTTCAATGACTTCACCAAAAACTCAACGAGAGATATAGAAAACAGAATTTTAAAAACCAAACTTAGTTTTACCGGACACTAATGATTGCAAATCCCGAACAGGAAGTTTTATACACACAGTACTTTTATTAAGTAATCTACCATCATGCGTACGCGGGCAAGGGATTGCAGCGGAAAGCCCACGCGCCTCGCGAGGCTTGGAGCGAAAAGCCCGGTGGCGCGCTTCGCGCCATGCCCCAAAAAATTTGACTAACTCAAATAATGTAGCGTGATTGTTTCTTCTTTTGAGAGGCCACTTACTTTGCGGTCGCGGCTGGCTTTGTTCCACCGGGCGCGGAAGCGGCCCGAAGCCCAGTCGGATAAGATGGCGGGATGAATATAGCTGGAGCGGCACACGGTGGGCGTGTTGCCCAGGTCGGCTGCTACGGTCTTGATCACTTCGTTGGCCACTCGCTTGCGCGCGGTAGCCGTGTCGGGATCGAGTTGTTTGGAGAGGCGAGATGCCGTCTTCCATGTGGCGGCCCACGTGCGGAAATCTTTGGCTGTCACTTTTGCATCGCTGGCCGTGATGGCATCAAGGTATTCGTTGATGTGGTTGGATTTAATATCAAAATCATTTCCGTTGCCGTCTTCATAGCGAAACAAGTCGTGGCGTTTGTTGCGGCCACCCAACTCGCCCGATGCCTGGATGAGCAAAGCGAGGTCGTCTTCCCAAATTCTGCGCTTCCACAGCTTGCCAGACTTGCCCACAAACTCAAACACGGCATCGAGCTTGCCTTCGGCATCTTTGGAGCGATCGAGCACCATGTGGCCTTTGGTGAGTGTGGTGAGCCCGTACGATTTGTTGGTGCGCGCATACTCGTCATTGCCCACACGAAAGTGATAGCGGTCGATTAGCTTGACGATGAGTGCAGCTACTTTGGCTTTGGGCATGCCGTGAAGTTTTAGGTCGGCTTCAACTTTCCTACGGATGGACGGCAGTGTCTTGGCGAAGGTGGTCATGCCATCAAATTTTTCTTCGGCACGGGCGCTCGTCCAGTTGGCATGGTAGCGGTATTGGAGTCGGCCTTTTACATCTTTGCCGGTAGCTTGCAGGTGCGCTTCGGCATCCAGCGATATCCAGACTTCCTGCCACGCGGGCGGCAGCACGAGCTTATTGCATCGTTCGATTATTTTTGGATTTGAGATTCGCTTACCCCGCGCATCAAAGTAATCCCACACGAGGGTTTTCTTGCTTGTCAGTCGCTTCTTTCTGGATATGCCTTTCTTCGCCACGTAACGAAGATAAGGATTTAGAAATCTCTTTTTCTTAGTATACTGCGGGTAATTTTAATACGTTATTGGTGCGCTATGGCAAAAGTAATTCGTCCTACCTATCCGCTGGAATTCAGCATAGGTCTTCTATTGCTCATTTTCGCTTTATCAGCCTTTCTATCATCGCAGATTTTCAGGGTAAGCTGGCATGAAATCATAGAGGGCAGCCCTGCGCTTTTCGGAATGGCCGTAGTGATCATGGCGCTCATTCTCTGGGAGGAGTTTTTATTTCCCGTCAAGATAAAGCCAATGGCCGACCAGGTGGTATTTCGAAATCACCAGACGAAGTTAAAAACCCAGGTGCTCATTTATCTTGCCATACCGGCCTTATTCGCTTTTATCTACTTCAACTATGAAGTGAATCATGTGCGCTTCTTCATCTGGGCAGCCATTTGCATCAGTGTACCCGTGATGGCCAAGCTGATCTCCGGCATAAAAAACTACAACGACTTTCTAAAATTGAATTACAACCTGCTTGAATACCAGAACAACGAGAAAAAAGGAATTTTTAAAACGACCGATATTCAACAGATCACGCTGATGAAAGATGACCGGGGTGTGCTCCATAAAATTCAAGTGACCTTAAAAAACAATACTTCCGAAATGATTGACATTGATGAGATGGAATTGGAGGCGTTTTATGAATTCATCGAAAAGTCGCTGACTGTTCACTATAAAAATCTGATAAAGTAGAAGAACCAAGTCGCTCGTCCTTGACCTCCTCACCCCTTTACCGGATAATGAAAACAAATTCTATAACCATCCGGATCAAAGAAGTTTAGCGCCTTCCAGCCGTAGCCAGTGATTTCAGGAGGCTTTACATCCAGTCTTTTCGAGATGAGGTGCGAATACGCCTGGTCAATATCCGGGCAACCAAAATAAATGGCAGTGTCGAAGTGCGCTTTCACACGCTGCGGATCAGGTGCTACTGGACGATATGGTTTCTCGTATGCTGTATTAAGCATCAGTTCGATTCTACTGTGCTTGAGTAGCACCCAGTCTACATCATCGCCTTCTCCCGACCGTTGTGTAACCTCAAAGCCAAGAATATCGCGATAGAAGTGAAGCGATGTCGGCATGTCAAAAACCTCCAGCAAAGGAGCCATGCCTTCAAGCATGATAGATGGATGATGAGTCTGGTGAGCCATACATTTAACTGTTTTAAAAATTTGACCAAGATGCCATGACATCTTGTAGGTGTATTTCCCGCTACTGGGCTGGTCTCAACTGACCGCGCAGCAACTTGTTATAATCCTCACAACTAAGGTAGCCAAGCTTCTTGCAGTACTGGCACGTTTTATATTTCTCTCCGAAGTAGTCTTTCTTAATGATCACAGTTGAGCCATTGCAGACCGGGCAGGTCACCTTGCCGGTAGGCCCGCAGTCGATAGTATAATCGCGTGAAAGAATCTGTTGTGTCTTGATCGATTCGGTTTGGCGCTCGGCCAGCAAGGAAGACTCGGCTTTCTTGAGCCATTCTGCTGCTTCAGCCGAGTGTTGCCCGGTGGTACCTTTCAGTTGAATGTACTTCGTGAGCCAGTCTACACTCTGCTTATACTTGCCGAGATAGAATGAATTCTTTCCAAAAAAGTAGGCCAGATCGGATGGCACAGATTTCATATTCGCCAGGGCAAACTTAAATTTGGTGTCGGCTGCTTCATAGTCCTCTTGTTCCTGTAGGTAGATAGCGGAGTCCAACACCATCCTGACTTTGCGCGCCTTCTCCATCTCGCGTTGTTGCTCCAACTGTTGCAGTTTTTCACGCTCAGCACTCTGTGCCATCAACGCACTGCCGGTCAGCAAAAAAAAGGAGCAGAGCAGAAACTTCATCATTCAAAACGTTTTTTAGGAAGGTTGAGCCATTCTAAGGTAGCGTTGCAAAAAATATCTTCTTTTACTTTTTTCGGAAAGGGCGCATCTTCAATAAACTTTCCGATTTCCAGGTCACCCAGGGGGAAAGGATAATCCGATCCCAGTGTGATGCGCTTGGAGCCAATCATCTTGATAACGTAATCCAGCATCA
>JAIENH010000563.1 GCA_019751475.1 Cyclobacteriaceae bacterium | reverse complement strand
TCTCCGGTTGTTTGCCATTGTGGCCAAGGAAGACCAGGTGACCCAGCAAGAGCGCGACTACGTGCTTGCCTTTCTGCACGATCACCTCGGCCGCAAAGCCGTGACAGAGAACATCGCTTACTTTGATAACTACGCCCACGATTTATCACCCGATCAGGATAAAAATGTACAGCAGCTTTGCCGCGAGATTAACCAGGAGGTGACGCAAAAGCAGAAGGCAGTTGTTCTCCTCGAACTCATGACCGTGGTACTGGCAGACGGCTCTATCTCTGCGAAAGAGGACGAGTACGCCCGCACCATTGCTGCCGCGCTTAACGTGCAGACTTCCGAAGTTGACTTGATGAAAGAGTATATTAAAGGAACCAATCGCCAGGATTTCTCTTCACCCCATATTCTGATTGTTGATAGTGTTGCAGATAAAACCGTTGGCACTAAGCATATCTACCGACCAAAGCTGGATGGATTGATTGCAATACTCTACCTGCAGGCCGGTGATTTGTACTTTTTCAAATACTTGGGCAAGGAAGATGTGTATCTCAATGGCGTGCCACAAAAGTCATCTAACATCAATCCCCTAGCGCATGGCAGCACCATCCGGTGGGAAGGTTCTGACCCAGTCTACTTTGGCGACATTCTAAATTGTTTCAAAAAACTTCGGGGTGAAGGTCATACTACCTTCGAGGCGCGCAATATTTCTTTTCAATTTAAAACCGGGCGACTGGGTCTGCGTGATGTCACCATCTCCGAAGAATCCGGTCATCTTGTAGCACTCATGGGTGCCAGTGGTGCCGGTAAATCAACATTACTGCATGTCTTGAATGGCTCGGAAAAACCCACGAGCGGGCAAGTGATCATCAACGGCATTGATATACACCGTGAGCCCGCCAAGGTGGAAGGCGTTTTTGGCTTTGTACCACAAGATGATTTGTTGATTGAAGACCTGACTGTTTATCAAAATCTTTATTTCGCAGCCAAGTTATGTTTTAACCAGTTGAGCGAGGCGGAAGTAGATGCTCTGGTGTTAAATACACTCTCTGATCTGGGACTTTCGGAAACGAAGGATTTGAAAGTGGGGTCTCCTTTGCGCAAGACCATCAGCGGTGGACAGCGAAAGCGTCTCAACATTGGCCTGGAGTTGTTGCGCGAGCCATCCGTGCTCTTTGTTGACGAGCCCACCTCAGGTCTATCATCACGCGATTCGGAGAACATCATCGACTTACTGAAAGAATTGGCGCTTAAAGGCAAACTCGTATTTGCTGTTATTCATCAGCCTTCGTCTGATATTTTCAAAATGTTTGATCGCCTCGTAATTCTCGACACGGGTGGCTACCAGATTTACTATGGCAACCCCGTTGATGCAATTACTTATTTTAAACAGAACATCAATCTCATCAACAGCGACCAGGGTGAATGCCCAGAGTGCGGAAATGTAAATCCTGAACAAATCTTCAATATCATCGAGACGAAAGTTATAGATGAGTTTGGAAATTTCACCAACGAGCGAAGAATCGTTCCTGATCAGTGGAATCAGTTGTACAAAGAAAAAATAAAGCCACCGGTGGTGAAGACATCATCCGAGCCACCTCATTCTACCTTACGCCTGCCACCATGGTTTAAACAAACCCGCTTGTTTGGTCTTCGCGATTTACTAGCTAAGCTAAGCAACAAACAATACCTCGCCATTAACTTGCTGGAAGCTCCGCTGTTGGCCTTCATCCTCGCATTCATTACACGCTATCACAATGAGAACGATCCGTTTCATCCAAATTATGAATTCCTAAAGAACCTCAATCTCCCCGCCTATCTTTTCATGAGTGTGATTGTGGCGTTGTTCATGGGCCTGACAGTCAGTGCAGAAGAGATCATTCGTGATCAGAAAATACTCAAGCGTGAAAAATTCCTCCACTTGAGTCGGAGCAGCTATCTCATCTCAAAGATTGGTATCCTGTTTTTGATCTCCGCCATTCAGACATTTTTGTTCGTGTTGGTGGGCAACTCCATTCTGGAAATCAAGGGTATGTTTTTCATCCATTGGGGAATACTGTTTACCGCTTCATGTTTCGCCAATCTCCTGGGTTTGAATATTTCTTCAGCTTTTAATTCAGCCGTTACCATTTACATTCTCATCCCTATTCTATTGATCCCTCAACTTATCTTGAGTGGTGTGGTGGTGAAATTCGATAAGCTTAATCCCCTTATCGGGAATACGGAGACGGTACCTTTCGTAGGCGATTTGATGACCTCGCGGTGGGCGTTTGAAGCTTCCATGGTAGCGCAGTTTAAAGACAATCGATTTGAGCGTGAGTTCTATCCACAAGACAAAATAATCGCTGACGCGGACTACAAGCGCGTTTACTACTTGCCTTCTCTTGAATCAAAACTCGACTTTGTCAACTTGAATCTTAATAAGGCTGGTGGTAAAGCAAGCGAGGTCGAAGCTGCTTTTGGCTTGCTGCAACGTGAGATTGACCGCGAGCTAGCGGACATTGGCCGGGAGCATTTCCTGGAAGTGGCCCTTCTCAAACCTGAGTCATTTGATTCTACTGTTTACACCAAGACCAAGACATTTCTTAGTACACTTAAAAAATACTACTCAAATAGAGCCACCACTGCCGGAAAGGCGAAAGAAGAAAAAGTCAACGAGTGGATTAAAAAACTGGGAAGCCGAAAAGAATTTGATGCCTTCCGGGAATCGTA
The DNA here is from genome assembly GCA_019751475.1 of Cyclobacteriaceae bacterium. Lineage (GTDB taxonomy): Bacteria > Bacteroidota > Bacteroidia > Cytophagales > Cyclobacteriaceae > ELB16-189. The sequence continues at coordinate 1,478 of JAIENH010000563.1, read as the reverse complement.
TCAAAACGAGGCTATTGCCGGGCTCGTGCGCAATCAGGACGATATGCAGCGCATCGTGGAGGTGAATGGACGATTTATTCAAAAAATCTATCCAGTGTATAAAGACCCAGATCCGGGAAGATTAATGGATTTCAACGCACAGTTTTATATATCTTCCAAGCACTTGTTTTATCAAAAAGTGGACACGCTTTATTTTAATTTGCTCGTTATATGGTCTATAACGCTGCTGCTTTATTTCACGTTATATTTTGACCTGCTGCGAAAAGTGATTGATGGGGCGGGCAATTTTTCGATGAAGAGAAAGGGCTAAGTATGTTTTTTGTATTGTCAAAGACCTTAAAGTTTTTCACGATGCCTCTGGTGATCGTTGGTCTTTGTTTTATACTGTCATGGATATTGAAGAACTCAACCTGGAAAAAACGGCTTCGGATCGCAGGGTTTGTGTTATTCTTTTTCTTCACAAACGATTTTATCGTCAATGAAATCATGCGCGTGTGGGAACTGCCGGCTACCCCTTTCGTAGAAGTAAAAAAGCAATACGAATACGGCATTCTACTCTGCGGTGTTGGCAAATCAGAAGTTGGCCCAAAAGACCGCATCTATATTAAGTCTGGGGCTGACCGTGTTAACCATACCTTTCAGCTTTACAAATTAGGGCTCATTCGAAAAATTCTCATCTCGGGAGGAAGCGGGCGACTGATCGATATTGGCGAGCGGGAAGCGGATGAACTAGCTACAATTCTCCAACTAATGGGCGTGCCTAATAACAGTATCATCCGGGAGCCTGAATCGCGAAACACGCACGAGTCGGCTGAAGCTGTCAAGAAGATACTCGTTGGCAAAGCTACACCCGACCAATGCCTCTTGATCACCTCTGGCTTTCATATGCGAAGGTCGCTTGCTTGCTTTGCCCATGTAGGCTTGAGCATGGATACCTTTTCAACAGACTTCTACAGTCACCCCAGAAGATTCACGCCTGATGCGCTCTTAGAACCAAAAGTAGAGGCCATCATTAGCTGGAACATTCTCATCAAAGAGTGGGTTGGTTTTGTCGCCTATTGGATGGCAGGCTACATCTAGTAAGCTTATTCCTTGCGCAATACTTGCAGCGGAGGCGTGGAGATCACTTCGCGCGAGTTGAGCCAACCGATGAGTACGGTTAAAATCATCACAGCCCCTCCTACTGAAAGTAATTCCCACCAGGAAACTCCGAATTGCACTTCAAAAAAGAATCGGCACAATGCCCACCCACCGACCAGTGACAAAATCATTCCCGTAAGGGCAGAGAAAAGGCCGAGGTAGGCATACTCGATTAATGTGATCTGCGTGATTTGTCGCGTGCGTGCACCGAGCGTACGAAGCAACACGTTCTCGCGAATGCGAATAAATTTGCTATTCACTACTGCGCCTGCTAACACAATCAAACCGGTAACAATACTGAAGAGCGCCAGAAACTGTATTACAATTCGAATCTTGCC
>JAIENH010000476.1 GCA_019751475.1 Cyclobacteriaceae bacterium | reverse complement strand
ATTCTTCAATCCGGGCACAGTAGGAGCCATGCCACGTGTGGTGGTCGATAAGATGGTGGAGCACCTGCGCTACATTGCTACCGATGTGGCCGATTGGGCTTACAAAGATGATAACAAAGAAGAGTTCATCAGCGGCTACAATAACCTGATGACCATTCGAGGCAAAGTAGCGAAGCTCATTAACGCAACTGTTCCAGAAATTGCGATGACTGACAACGTGACCAATAGTATGAACTATGTAGCCAATGGTCTTACCCTCCAACCAGGTGATGAAATACTGACCACCAACCAGGAACACTCCGGGGGCATCTCCGGCTTCTACCTGAAAGAAAAGCGATACGGTGTAGTGGTAAAAATCGTTCAAATGCCGAAACCCATTCAAAATTCAGCGGAAGCATATGAAACCATCGTGAAGGCCATCACACCTAAAACAAAAGTGTTGATGCTTTCACACATGATAACCGGCAGCGGTGCTATACTTCCTGTAAAGGAACTATGTGCGGAAGCGCGCAAGCGCGGCATCTTCACCTTACTTGATGGAGCACAGACGATCGGACAAATAAAAGTGGATGTTGCTGATATTGGATGTGATGCCTACACCGGTTGCTTTCACAAGTGGATGGGTGGTTCGGCAGGCACCGGATTTTTGTTTGTCCGCGCGGAGAGAATGAAAGATGTCTGGACTACCGTGGCCAGCAGCCGTTGGGACAATCATGATGACGAAGGTTTTCGCTTCACGCAGCGTGGCACCGGCAGCTTTCCCGTACTGAAAGGCTTGGAAGCCTCCATTGATTTTCACAATGAGATCGGCCCTGAAAAAGTGTATGCACGCATCAAGTTTTTGGGCGAGCGCTTACGCAGTGGCCTGCGATCGATGAAGAAAGTAAAACTGTTTTGTCCGCAGGACGAGGCGATGTGTGCCGGTATTTCCGTGTACAATATTCAGGGAATGACAGGCACGCAATTGCAAGATACCTATTGGGCGAAAGCAAAAATGCGACCGCGCTCACAAGGTGATCAATTTGGTGTGCGACACTGCACACACATTTTCAACAGTGAGAAAGAAATAGACCGCGCGCTGGAGATCGTACGGGAATTGGCTACTTAATGATGACCGCCCGGCCCGTGCACGTGGCCATGCGAAATTTCATCGGCTGAAGCTGTGCGCACCTCCATTACTTCCACCGAGAAGTTTAATTCCACACCTGCTAATGCGTGATTAGCATCAACAGTAATAGTTTCGAGGCCTACGTGAGTCACAGTTACTACATGACCTTGCCCGGTTTGAAACTGCATACCGTTTTCTACAGGTTGTCCGCCAAAGGCTGAGCGCGGTACTTTTTGAATCAACTTTTCATCGCGCACACCATAGCCTTTTTCCGGCTTTATCTTCAATTCCAGTTTGTTTCCTTTTTCACTTCCTTCGAGGCCTTCTTCCATGCCTGGGATGAGATTGCCCTCACCGTGTAGATAGTATAGTGGGTCGCGACCCTGACTGCTGTCCAGTATTTTTCCGTTGTTGTCTTTCAGCGTATAGTGAATGGCGGCTACCGTATGCTTTGCTATTTTCATGCGATTGTTAATTGATTGTCAGAAAGATATTAATTCAAATACGTTATTAAAACTGTTTAACAAATTTCGCGTGATTTTGATCGGTAAATTGTGTGGAGCATCCTATTGATAGCTTATTTGACATTCACAATGGAGCCTTTTATTATCCAATTATTACGTTCACAACCAAGGCTGTTTATTACCATCGAAAAGTGATAATTTCGTAGTGCGAAAGAAAACAATACAAACAACTCAATAACAGTATGAAACATTTCATTTTAATCATGCTCGTGGCTTTATCTACAGCAGTGATGGCTCAGCGAGGCGATCGCGGTAAATTTCAAGCTAATGGAAAAGTAGTGGATGCATCGGCTGTGCCTGAGGCGGTGAAAAATACACAGGCACAGAATTTCCCGGGAGCAACAGTCAATCGATGGGAATTGCATTCATCTTCGAATGCGAAGAAATCCTTCCAAAAGTATGTAGCCATTTATATGCAAGACGGACTTCGTGCCCGGGCCCGCTACAAAGAAGATGGCACGGCACTTTCTTCATCAAAATATTTTAATGCTGAGAAAGCCCCGGAAGTTGTGAAGACGGCTGCGGCACGCTACAGCGGTTATACACTCAATGCGGGCGAAGAGGTAAAAACCTTCGCCAAGGGCAAGACCTTTTACCGTGTGCGCTTTCGCAAAGGAGGTCAGCGTATGGTGGTGCTGTTGGATGAAGCCGGAAATGAAGTGACCAAAGACAAAGCCCCGGAAGAAACCCTGGAGGATGAAGGGGAGGATGGAAACAACTGATTTCTCCACCTCATAATAGTATTACTTTCACTAAACCATTTTTTACTATCTTTGCCGAAAATCATTCAAAAATATGGCAAAGAAAGTCCCAATTACGGTAGCGCATGGCGATGGAATCGGCCCCGAAATCATGGAGGCAACGCTTTCAATCCTTGATAAGGCAGGCGCCCAGCTCGAAATCGAAACCATTGAAATAGGAGAGAAGGTATACCTCAAAGGCTACACCTCTGGCATGGAGCCCCGTGCGTGGGATTCATTGCGCAAAACCAAAGTATTTTTGAAAGCTCCGATCACCACTCCGCAAGGAGGTGGTTTTAAAAGTTTGAACGTAACCACCCGCAAGACCCTCGGGCTTTACGCCAATATTCGCCCGTGCACATCGTATCATCCTTTCGTGGCCACCAAGCACCCTATCATGGATGTTGTGATTATCCGCGAAAACGAAGAAGACTTGTATGCCGGCATTGAGCACCAGCAGACCGATGAGGTGACACAGTGCTTGAAACTCATCACCCGCCCCGGAACAGAAAAAATTATTCGCTTTGCGTTTGAATATGCACGCGCCTATGGTCGCAAAAAAGTTACCTGCTTCACCAAGGACAATATTATGAAGCTCACGGACGGACTTTTCCATAAAGTGTTTGATGAGATTGGTGCAGAATATCCTGAATTGGAAAAAGAACATTGGATCGTGGACATCGGTGCGGCCAAGTTGGCAGATTCACCGGAAGTATTTGACCTGATCGTGATGCCTAATTTGTATGGAGATATTTTATCTGACGTAGCTGCGCAGATTACCGGCTCGGTGGGATTAGGAGGTTCGGCCAACATCGGTGCCGACTATGCCATGTTCGAGGCTATTCATGGATCAGCTCCACGCAGAGCGGGTCAAAATGTGGCCAACCCTTCAGGCTTGTTACTCGGTGCTGTGCAAATGATGGTGTACATCGGTCAGCCTGAGGTGGCTACCAAAGTGCACAACGCATGGCTAAAGACAATGGAAGATGGCGTACATACGTATGACCTTTTCCAGGAAGGCGTCAGCAAAGTGAAAGTTGGAACAAAAGAATTCGCGCAAGCGGTCATTGAAAGACTTGGATCTAAACCCGCTACACTGAAAGCAGTGGATTACGGCACTGGTAGCGCCCAGAAAATTCAAGGTTCTTACAAGCCTACACAACCTGCTAAGAAAGAGCTGGTAGGTGTTGATATATTCCTTCACTGGAATGACAACAACCGAGTTGCCAATGAACTGGGCAAGAAGTTAAAAGGCTTTAAGTCTGGTCCATTTGAATTGAAACTCATCACCAACCGTGGTGTGAAGGTATATCCTGATGGTATGCCGGAGACATTCTGCACGGATCATTGGCGTTGCCGCTTTACATCCGATGCGATGGACAAACCCGGCAGCTACAAGGATGTTCTCGCATTGCTAAATAGCATTAGTGGCAGCGGTCTCGACATTATCAAGACCGAGAACCTCTGCACCTTCAACGGTAAAATTTCCTTCTCGCTCGGTCAGGGCCAATAAGTGTGACGGCAGCCGAGCATAATTCGGTACGAGAATGGTTTGTCGGTCGCTCGCTGGTGATCGCCACACGTCACGGCAAGGAGAAAATTATCGGACCGGTATTGCAGGAGAAGCTAGGTGTTAACATCATCGTCCCGGACGGGTTTGACTCAGACCAGTTCGGGACTTTTTCAGGCGAAGTGCCGCGCTCAGGCAGTGCCCTCGAGGCGGCAGAAAAGAAAGCCATGATGGCGATATTTAACGACCTAGATGATGCTGGCAAGGCTGTTTCTGGAATCATTGCCGCCAAA
>JAIENH010000394.1 GCA_019751475.1 Cyclobacteriaceae bacterium | reverse complement strand
AAGAGCATTGAAGATGCCGAATATATCAACAACAACTTCGTGATTCTCTGTACAGAGCAGGGCACTATCAAGAAGACATCACTGGAAGCCTATTCCCGCCCACGGACCAATGGCATTACGGCCATCACCGTGCACGAAGGCGACCGTTTGCTGGAGGTAGCCATGACCAATGGCAAAAACCATATTATCATCGCGAAAAGCGGTGGCAAGGCAGTTCACTTTAATGAGTCCGATGTGCGGCCCATGGGGCGCACCGCTGCCGGGGTACGTGGCGTTACGCTGGAGGGGGACGAGAAAGTAGTAGGCATGGTTTGCATAACCCGTGAAGATGCTAACTTGCTGGTCGTTTCTGAAAAAGGATACGGAAAACGTTCTTCAATAGACGACTACCGGATCACCCGCAGGGGTGGCAAAGGGGTGAAGACCATCAACATCACCGAAAAAACTGGCAAGCTTGTTGCAATCAAGGAAGTTGGAGACCAGGATGAACTCATGATTATTAACCGTTCCGGCATCAGTATCCGCATTCGCGTAGAAGAATTGCGCATTATGGGCCGGGCCACGCAAGGCGTGAGGGTGATCCGTCTCAACGAAGATGATTCGATTTCTTCTGTTGAGAAAATCCGTAAAATCGAAGACACTGAAACAGAAAACCTAAACCAAACTGAACCATAAAACTGAATTGAACATGAAAAGAATAGTCGTTTTACTTTTTGCGGTGATACCCGCACTGGCCATAGCCCAGATTAAGCCCAGCCTTCCGAAAGCGGAAAAAGCGCTCCGCGAAGGTAAAATTGATGAAGCCAAAGCAATCATCGATGCAACGGTGGGCAATCAGGAATTTATGGTAGACAAAAAAGGACAGCCTGCGAAAAATGCTGCTAAAGCCTGGTTTCTGAAGGGTATCATCTACGCTGCTATTGACACTACTAAGAAGGAGCAATTCAAAAGTCTTGATACAAATGCCTTCGCTTCCGCGAAAGAAGCCTTTGAGAAGTCAAAGCAACTTGATGGCGACAAAACTCCCAGTTTTGTAAATGACCCTGCCGGCTTCCCGATGATCAACGATAACGTGAAGACTTACTTCGCTCAGAAGTATTTTGAGAAAGCCGTGGCCGAATACCAGGAGAAGAAAAACTATAAGCGTGCATTTGAACTGACTGAGCAGACGCTGTTCTTCATCCCGAATGATACATCGATCCTGATGAACGCAGGTATCTTCTTTGGCCCTTCGGCTGAAGAATATCAGAAGTCGATCGACTACATCAAGCAATACCAGGCCAAAGGCGGCAAGTCTTCAGATGCCTATGTGCAGTTGTTCAGCATCTACCGCGACAAACTGAAAAACAACGAGATGGCATTGGAAGTGGCTAAAGAAGCGGTAGCTAAGTTCCCCAACAACCAAGACTTCCCTAAGTATGAGTTGGACATGTACATCAAGATGAACCGCTTGGAAGATGCCAAGGTTGCTATGGAGAAGCAGGCGAAAGCAGATCCTAACGATAAAGAGTCGCGTTATTTCCTTGGTGTGATCAACATGGAGTTGAAAAACACAGAAGAAGCTAAGAGGTGGTATAACGAAGCGATCAAAACTGATCCTAAATACTTTGAGCCACACCTTGGCTTGGCAGAATTGATTCACGCAGACGCCAAAAAGGTGAAGCAAGAGATGAATAACCTTGGTAACTCAAAAGATGACTTCAAAAAGAAACTGGAGTTGGACAAGACGTATCAGGAAAAACTTCGTGTGTCTCTTCCATATTGGGAAGCTTGCGAGAAACTGAGCCCGGATGAGGCAAAAGTTCTGGATACGCTCTACTTGATCTATACTGATCTTGAAATGACCGCTCAGGCTACGCGCATTGAGAAGCGCATGAAGAGCCTCGGTTTGCTGGACTAAACTCATAAAAATTAAAATCATCAAGGCCGACTGTAAACCAGTCGGCTTTTTTATTTTTGATAATGTTGGAATTGCAATGGCCGGAAGCTGGGAACCCACTCTTCACTACCGTTCGAATTGAGCGGGTGATAGCTGAGACCTCCGACACAAAAACATTTGTACTGACTCCCATTGAAAAATCAATTCCATACAAGGCCGGGCAGTTTATCACATTTGTTTTTCAATCGCTTAACAAGCAGGAGCGAAGGAGCTACTCTTTTTCTTCTTCTCCAGAACTGGGCGAGCCTTTGGCCGTGACCGTGAAGCGACTCCCAAACGGTATGTTTTCGCGCCCCCTCTTCGAACAGGCCCAACCTGGAGACAGACTTACCGTGCTAGCTTCAGCATCGGGTTTCTTTACGCTTCCAGCTAATCTGAAGGAAGATGGCGTACTTGTGTTTCTCGCTGCAGGTAGTGGTATCACGCCTATTTACTCCATGATAAAAACGGCTTTGGCGCAGAACTCCCTACGTCCGATTGTTCTGATCTATAGCAACAGTTCCCCGGAGCGGACTATTTTCAAGAAGGAACTGGAGGCACTTCGGCAAAAGTCGCGTGGACGTCTTATCATCGAGTGGCTGTTCAGCAATAATCAGAATCTTATGCGTGCACGGTTGAATAAGCCTGTATTGAAAGAACTGCTTCACATACATGTTCAAGCCCGAATATCAAAGGCACAATTCTTTCTCTGCGGCCCGTTTGACTACATGCGAATGGCAGCCATAGTACTACAAACAGAAGGAGTGCCTGTCGAGAATATCAGGCGAGAGGTTTTTACACCCGATGTACCCATTAGCAAAGAACTTCCTCCCGATACCAATCCGCATTCAGTGACAGTTCACATTCAAAAAAAAGTACATGCACTGACAGTCCAATACCCTGACTCGATTTTATCAGCAGCGCGCAAGCAGGGCATCGACTTGCCATACAGTTGCGAGGCGGGCAGATGCGGAAGTTGTGTGGCCAGTTGTACAAGTGGAAAAGTATGGATGCGATACAACGAAGTGCTGACAGACAAGGAAGTAGCATTGGGTCGCGTGTTGGTATGCAACAGTTTTCCGGTAGGTGGTGATGTGGAAATAAAGTTTGATCAGTAAAGTATGAGCGCTACACCGTCACTCAAGCGCGTGCTTTCACCAGCCATGGTGTGGGGCTTGGGCGTAGGCTATGTTATCTCAGGCAACTATTTTGGATGGAACCTTGGGCTCGCTCAAGGAGGCACGCTGGGGTTGGCCATCGCCACTGCAGTGGTCATCATTATGTATGTCACATTTACATTTAGCTATGCTGAGTTAGCGTGCGCTATCCCAAAGGCAGGTGGTGCATTTGATTATGCTTCTCGCTCACTGGGTGAAGACATTGGCTTTTTTGCTGGCATGGCACAGAATATTGAGTTCGTGTTTGCGCAGCCTGCTATAGCACTGGCCATTGGCTCGTACTTGCATCTTTTTTTTCCTGTTGTTCCTGTAATAGCGTTCTCGACATTCGCATATGCCATCTTTACTGCGCTGAATATCTACGGCATCCAGGCGGCTGCACGTGTTGAACTGGTTGTCACAGTTATCGCAGTCTTGGGACTCTTACTTTTTGCAGGCGCTGTGCTGCCCCATGCTGAATTTAAAAACTTGTCTTACCATGCGCTGCCAAATGGCTGGACGGGAATTTTCGCAGCGGTTCCGTTCGCTATTTGGTTTTTTCTTGGCATCGAAGGCGTGGCTAACCTGGCAGAAGAAGCGATTGACCCCAGACGAAGTATGTCGGTTGGTTTCTTATCGGCACTCTTCACACTGATTTGTGTCTGTCTCCTTACTTTCACAGGAGCAGTCGGTCTATCAGGGTGGGAGAGGGTTGTATTTGATGAAACTGGTGGCACATCTGACGCTCCGCTGCCATTGGCAATCGTGCAAATTTCTACCAAAGAAAGTGGACTTTACACTACCGTAATTGTAGCGGGACTATTTGGCTTAGTCGCCTCATTTAACGGGCTGATGCTGGCAGCCGGGCGCTCCTGCTATGAGTTTGCAAAAGCATATGTTGGGCCACGATACATGGGAAAAATAAGTACCAGATTTCAAACACCTGTCAATGCGCTTGGGCTGAATCTTGTCATCGGATTTTTGGCATTGCTCACTGGTCGCACAGGTGATTTGATAACGCTTTCTGTTTTTGGTGCCCTCACACTCTATGCCATCTCCATGATTGCCATGATACGGCTGCGAAAGA
>JAIENH010000799.1 GCA_019751475.1 Cyclobacteriaceae bacterium | reverse complement strand
CTTTTTCCCATCGTTCCTCCTCTACTGCCTCCTGTTCCTACTTGAAACGGCCACCCTCTATCTCTACTGGTACGGGTGGGATGCCATGCAGGATGGCCGAAAAAAGACGTTGCATGTGTTTTTGGGATTCCTGCTGAACTTTTTTGCCCTATTCATCATGATCGTGCCCAATGCCTGGGCGACGTTTCAGTCCAGTCCGGTGGTCATTTCCGAAGGCACGGCATTTGAGCGTGCTTGGGCCGCCACGTGGAATCCCACCTGGTGGCCGATCAACATCCATCGGCTCATCGCGAACGTCGTATTGGGGGGATATATCTGTGGAGCCTACGCTGGAGTCCGGTACTTGTCGGTCAAGAGTGCCGAGGATCGCGAGCATTACGATTGGATGGGCTATGTCGGGAACTTTATCGGTGTGTTCGGCCTACTGGCCCTGCCGTTCGCAGGCTATTGGCTGATGCGGGAAATCTACCAGTACAACCAGCAGATGGGTATCACGCTAATGGGTGGATTTCTCTCATGGCTCTTTATTATCCAAGCCATGCTCATCGGTGTGCTCTTCCTTGGATCAAACTATTACTTCTGGCTGGGGATAACCTACCGAATTCCAGGGTCCGAGTCTAAATACCGTAAAGCCATGCTGATGATGCTGGTGAGTCTGCTGCTGTGTCTTGCGGTCTGGATGACACCCCACTCACTCGTGGCCAGCATCGAAGAAGCCCAAAAAATGGGCGGGGCGCACCACCCGCTCCTTGGCGTGTTGGGGGTCATGTCGGCCAAAATGACGGTGTCGAATCTCATGATTCTCATTACGTTTATGAGTTTCGTCATGTATTGGCGAGCAGGTAAACAAGACACCGCTGGTTGGGCCAAATTCGGAAAGGCTGTCATGGGCGCCATCCTCATTCTGGCGAGTATTGCGGTGATTGTCCTTGGCGTGTGGGGATACTTTGTTCCAGCGATCGTCCGCATCAATTACTTCTCAACGTCTCAGGTGTTGATTGTCATCTTCGTCATTCTGACGATCACACCATTGACGGCTCTTTTATTAAAAAGCGCCAGGACCACGACCGAGATGGTGTGGGGGAGTATGCCTCCTCGTGCCGGGTATTCCCTTGTGCTCAATGCCGTCATGGTGATCTTGCTCATGACATTAATGGGCTATGCGCGGTCCTCTTCCCGGGTCCATTGGCATGTCTACGGGGTCATGCGTGATACCTCGCCCTATGCCTATTCCCCAGCGCTCGGCAGCGCTTCGCTGATCATGGCGTTCTGTACCTTCTTCTTCTGTATTCTCGTGGCATTTATTTTCTGGGTGGCCACTATGGGCGATAAGTACAAGACTGCTGCAGGCACGGGAAAAGGCGAGTTACCGCATGGCATTCCAGCAATGGCCGGAGGGTCTCCGGATGAGCGGCAACAAGGATAGAAGTGGGATTTGTGAGTTCTACGTTGTGAGTGTTGAGTTCGAAGCGAATGACTCAACACTGGGCACTCAGCACCATACATTAGAGGGCATATGAGTGAAGTTGCGCAATTACAGCTGATTGCACTGTCGATCGTCGGGGCAGGAATTCTCATCCTCCTCTTTATCAAAGCCGTATTTATTCGGGTCACCGGATTTGTCTTTATCGTGCTGGGGTTGTTTTCGCTTATGTCCTTGGCGGTACCGCAGTTGGCGTCGTTGCCGCCGGCGGAAGAGAAGATTGATATCAGCAGCATCAAGACCCCAACGGACATCGCGGCGATTGGACAGACGGTGTTCTTTAGCAAAGGCCAATGCGCACTCTGCCATTCGATCGGACCCAGTGAATCAGCCCGCTGTCCTGATTTGAAAGGCATCGGCGCCAAGCTGAGCAAAGATTTTCTCTATGAGAGCCTGACGGATCCGCAGGCCTTTGTATATCAGGACTATCGACATGGTGGGGTGCCGAAGGAATACCCAGCCACCATGCCGGCCATCAATAAAGACCCGATCGGACTTTCGAAGAATGAAATTCTGGCAGTGATCGCATTTCTGCAACAGATGAGCGGCGAACCGATTTCGGTGACGATATCAGAGCTCGATATACCTGGTAAGGCCCCGTCCGCTCCTGTGAAAGCGGTAAGCGCGGCCCTTCTGGCCAATGCCAAAGTAAGTAAATAGGTTCAGCGAGACTCTGGGGGGTCTGTCAGAGAGATGAAACCGGGGTATGCCTGGTAACGAAAGAGCGGCGCAGGCAGTGTTTTTCAACATCCTGGTAGGGAGGAACGTATGGGCGCGTTAGGAAAGCCGATCATATTGATGGTCGCCATGTATGTGTTTCTGAAATTTGTGTTGCCCAACATTCCAGGGTCCGCCCCGCTTCCCTCCAGCCTGATCTTCCTGTATCTCCTGCTGACTGCTTCGGGGATCGTCATCTTTGAAACCTTGAGCGGCGAATCAAAGGATGCGTTCTGGGGACCGATTCAACGTTTTCTCACCGGGGAGAACATCGGAGGTCTGCAAGCGCTCCGCTACGGCGTGTTCATCCTGTTCCCGATCCTGGTCGGGTGGCAAACGTATGGAAGCACGGCTGTCAGCGATCTTCCTCCGACGGAGAGCCGAACGATCCATCCGGCGCCACCAGGGGAATACACCGGCTTATCAAATCCAGTTCCGAAGACCCCAGAAAATATCATGCAGGGAAAGGGCTTTTACGCAGCTTATTGTTCGCCCTGCCATGGTGGAAATTTTGATGGGAAGGGACCGGCTGCCCGTGGGTTTATTCCGGCCCCTGCCAACTTCGCTGATCCCACGACGATCGCCATGTTGCAAGAGAGCTATCTCTTCTGGCGGATTAAAAAGGGTGGTGTTGGTCTTCCGATTGAAGGTGCACCGTGGAAGTCCGCGATGCCGCGTTGGGAAGTTGAATTACCGGACGAATGGATTTGGAAAATTATCATGGGTGAGTACGACGGAGCCCACCAGTCCCCACGAACCTGGGAGTAGGGGGACGACGGGGTGTGGAGGGGCCTAAGTGTGTAGGGAGAATGAGGGCAGCATGAAACCGGCGAATCAGATTATCGGGAAGGTTCTGCGTGGTGGGATAGGTGTGCTCACGGCCATCATGGTTGGAGGGGCAACCTTCAGCTTTGCCCAAGAGAGTGTCTCGGTCCGGGCCACGCTGATGACCGGGGGAGTCCCCGTAGACGATCCAACAGCGGCTGCCTGGAGCAGTGCCCCACCTGCGACGTTCCCAATGTCGCCACAAGTCCATTGGCAGAATCGTATTCAGGAAGTCACGGTGAAGGATGTAATCGTGCGTGCGCTTCATGATGGGAAACAAGTCGCGATCCTGGTCGAATATGCGGATCCTACGCAGGACCCGGACGACGCAGCCGCGCTTGAATTCATGGTGGGCGACAAGAAAGCGCACTTTGCCCATGGTCAACCCATGCTCCAGGTCGAAGGTGGTCCGGTCAATATTTGGTTTTGGAAAAATAAGACGGACAAGGGCGTGGATATGAGCGCGAAAGGTTTCGGGACCTTGAAGCCTCAAGAGCATCAGGACGTGAAGGCGAAGGGTGTGTATTCAAACGGGACGTGGAAAGTGGTCTTTTCGAGGACTTTGTCTACCGGACATGCTGAAGAGGACGTGGAAATCACCCCTGGGCAATTTATCAGTATCGCCTTTGCCGTATGGGATGGGCGGAAAGATGGAGCCGGAGATCTGGTAGAGAAAGGCTCGCAAAAGGCTGTGTCGTCTTGGTGGTATTTTCGAGCCGATGCGCCACCGGATTATTCCGGGTATATGTATGCAGCTATCGCTGCCGCATTGGCCTTGGGATTTCAGTTTGTCCTGATTCGAAAACTCAAGAAAGGGCAGTCAGCATGAAGGCGGCACGGCTGGGTGTCATTGGATTTGCAGTGGGCATGATCGGGGGCGCGGTTTTGCTCGCCGGAGGGTGCGCGAACGAGCAAGAGAAGCGGGGCCATGAGCTCTATACGCACTACTGCAGTGATTGCCACGGCGAAAGCGGCAAGCAGAACGAAGGTTTCAATTGGTCGTCGATGCCGGATCCCAAGCCGAAGGATCTCTCCAACAAGGGGGAGATGAGCACCTTTAAGGATGAGGAACTCTTCGCGACTATCTCGCGTGAC
>JAIENH010000214.1 GCA_019751475.1 Cyclobacteriaceae bacterium | reverse complement strand
GACCAAACCAATACTAGCGCCATTTCTTATACTTGGCCATGACTTCTTTATGCGGTAGCACCTCACCACGATCTGCTTGAGCCAGTCCTTCTTCTATTTCCAATTTCTCCTCGGTACTGAGCTCATCCCACCAGTCTTTTTCTTGTTTCTTTTTTAAGGTAATAAATTGTTTGAGTGTGGCCGTATCGTTAAGCCTGGCTAGCCATTCTATCAATTGCAATTTCTCTGCTTGGATATCCATGATTTCTTAATCTGTTTGATGCCTAAAGTTAATGTTTTCGAGCCAACGATAAAATTGCAGGTGCAAAGCACTATGCTTTAGGTTCTGTCAGGACTTTCGGTGGGTTATAACATGCGCTTCTTCCCCAAAAATAAATCTTTAAACACGCTTCAAGCATGATGAGACTTTTTGAAAAACAGATCGTTTTTCGGGAGAGTCTTTTCAAGTGCGTTCGTAGATTCAAATTGAACCGCTCAATGTGACGCGTATTAGGTAGGCCAACCTCATGCAATTTCTCTGGCACTATTGCCCGATAAATATTCAGCCCATCCGTGCACACTTTTCTTGGCAACGTCATCAATGTCGATTGGGTAATGCATTCCAGGTTCGATTTCGTCCTGGCACCCACTTTGAAATCTACCACCTGCTTAGTTTCCCGATCCAGTGCATACATCACCCATGTTTCATTTTCTTTATTGCCCACGAATGTCCAAAGCTCGTCAATTTCATACGTGCCTCCTTTGACGTATGAATAAGTTCGCTGAATGCTGTGGGCAATTTGTTTTATTCTGTCGATGACTGTAGTGACGGAAATGTTCATCACCCTGGCAATGCCCCTGATGCCAATACCCTCCACCAAAAGCTTGACGATGCTTTTGTCCGTGTTCCTATGACAAGCTTGATTTTTATAGTACGACTGTTGGTATTTCTTGCACGATTTGCACCTGTAAATCTGAACACCCGTGCTCTTTACGCCAGCCTTCACACAGCCCTGCTGACAATGCCTACATTTTTCCATATGACTTTTTGATACATGAAGGTTGTAAAAGCTCCGTTCTTCGATCCGTAAGGCTATTAAAAAGAAAACGACAGGTCAAATGTCCTGCCGTTTTTACTTCTACTGCTTAGGTCAGCTCTTGAAAACCAATGCTTTACACGTTCATTTTTGAAAATATGACTTTTTGGAACACTACATATAATTTGAACTTTTCCTCTGCTTCTTGAGTCATGTCTTTTAAATTTCGTGCGTCAGACTGTCGTCTCGTAGCATCCTGTTCGGGATTTGCTTCACTAGAAAAATAGTCTTTGACCGCCTGTTCAGCTAAAGCTCTCAGTTCTTTATTTTGATTCGTTGGGTCGAAAAATAAAACATCAAATGCATTAACTCGACAATTGCACCACTTATTATAAACGGTTGGTTGAGGGCTATAATCATAATCAAGAGTTCCCGCTCTACCAAACATTGAG
Source organism: Cyclobacteriaceae bacterium (assembly GCA_019751475.1). Taxonomy (GTDB): domain Bacteria; phylum Bacteroidota; class Bacteroidia; order Cytophagales; family Cyclobacteriaceae; genus ELB16-189. Next base: position 2,636 of record JAIENH010000214.1, on the reverse strand, counting down.
CCATACATATCGTCATCTCCGCTTACACCCATACCTTGTATTTGTTGTCTTGCAACCATATCTTCCTCTCTACTGTTTTGAATGGCAGACCATTTTCCTGTTCAGGATTTGCAATCCCGAACCCAGATCAAATGGATTTGCAATCCCCGGTAATTATTGAGTGTCTGACTAGCCGCTCGAAAGACCCGTTCAATAATTGCGAGGGCAAAACTACGTAAACAAACTTTTAAGCGTACCAATCCGATCAACCTTCTGAGTAGTAGTTTGTTTGAAGACGGGCGCAAGTAGGACTTCACGTGGCACTTCATACGGCCTAAGTTTCAGACGAAGACCTTGGAGTATACTTGTTGTCTGCGTGGAAGGCAATGCATCATCTTCAATAACCAAAACAATCTTTTCACCCAATGCAGCATCGGGGAGAGAACCAATAAAAAATGCCCGATGAATCTGCAGGGTAGCGAAGACATTTTCTGCAACTTGTTCAATTTTTTCAGCGGAAACTTTTACGCCACCTGAATTGATAACACGATCCCAACGGCCTATCCAGCGAAAGCGCCTGGCATCGACAAACTCGACAACATCATTTGTTACAATTGGAAATGCTCCCAAGTGATCAGCTTGAATACGTAAGCATCCGCGATCATCTGTAGTAGCGCTTATACCAGGAAGAAGCTTGAAGGCATCTTCCTGATCAGGGCCATTGAGTTTTTGTAAGGCTACATGACTGATGGTTTCGGTCATGCCGTACGTGGCATAAAAAGCAGGAGCAAGGGACTGCAGTGCTTCAACACTGTTGTTATGAAGTGGAGCACCGCCAATGATCACTGTCTTGAGCTTGTTTAGCTTAGCAGAATTTTCTTTGAGCAAAGTATTTAGCTGAAGCGGCACCACGGCCATGAAGTCAACTGGCTCGATGATTTCTGCTAAGGGATTTGAGGAAGCTTTCTGCACAATGATGTTCATACCCGTAACCAAACTGCGAACGAGCATCATGGCACCGGCAATGAACTTCGTATCTAAGCATACCAAAGCTGTCTGATCGGAGGCTAATCCGAGCGCTTGCTCTGTAATACGGGCGCTTTTTTCCAGTTGACTTCTATCGAAAGTTATCTTCTTGGGCTCACCGGTGGAGCCGGAAGTAAAAAACTCAAATTGCTGAGTGCCTTTTTGCCATCGTTGGATAAAATCAAGGGCACTTTTTTCGTGCGGGGCAAGACCGTCAGTAGAGTCAGTAATGGATTCTAACGGCCAACGATGATCACCGACTTTTATCCAGGGCATTGGCTTTGCACATTCAGGTTCAAGGAGATTTTATACCTGTCAATTCTAAGGAAACTTCGGGAACTTGGAGAAATCGGGTTCACGCTTTTCCAGGAATGCATTCTTGCCTTCTTTCGCTTCATCGCTTAAATAATAAAGTAATGTAGCATTGCCTGCTAATTCCTGAATACCAGCTTGACCGTCCAACTCAGCATTAAAAGCACACTTCAACATGCGTATGGCCAATGGACTCTTCTTTAAAATTTTATTGGCCCACGCCACGTAGGTCTCCTCCAGTTTTTCTAGCGGCACCACTTTGTTTACCAATCCCATATCCAGCGCTTCTTGCGCATCGTATTGATCGCAGAGATACCAGATCTCACGCGCTTTTTTCTGGCCCACTATCCGGGCGAGGTACGATGCGCCAAAACCACCGTCAAAGCTTCCCACCTTCGGTCCTGTTTGCCCAAACCGCGCGTTCTCAGCAGCAATGGTAAGATCGCACACCACATGCAGCACATGTCCGCCACCGATAGCCCATCCGGCTACAGCCGCGATTACGGGCTTGGATATGGATCGAATTATTTTTTGCAAGTCCAGTACATTCAAACGTGGCACGGTATCGCTGCCCACGTAGCCTCCATGACCGCGGACACTTTGATCACCACCACTGCAAAACGCCTGGCCGCCTTCACCCGTCAAGATGATGACACCTACTTCTGCATCTTCACGACAGACGTTCATGGCATCAATCATTTCCTTCACGGTCAACGGAGTAAACGCATTATGCACGGCCGGCCGGTTGATGCTGATGCGTGCGATGCCATTATATTTATGAAAGAGGATTTCCTGATATTCTTTAACGGGCGCCCACGGATAGTTTAGTTTCATATACTTGTTTTATCTGTTCTTTAAATTTTTGAAATATTTCTTTGTTCAAGGATTGCGTTGAGTCATACTCAATGATTTTAGTCTTACCCGAAGACTTAAGAACAGCGGGAATGTTGCCCGCTTCTGCGCTAACATATTCAAAACCAAATTCAGTAGCCAAGGATTTTGCTGTGAGCGATTGACGGGTGATAAAAAATTCATCTGCTTCGGGCAAACCTGCTGGCCCGTCAATCAAATTAAAAATGATGCCACCGTGATTGTTCAGCACCACCACAATCAGATTGGGCAGCGGATAGTTATGCCAGAAAGCATTTCGATCATAGAAGAACGCTAAATCACCTGTGATCAAAATATTGAGGATGTCTGATGCAAGTGAATGACCCACCGCAGTGCTGGTACAACCGTCTATGCCGCTGGTGCCGCGGTTAGAAAAAACATTCACACCTGATTGATTGACATCAAGTCCAATATGATTTACATATCGC
>JAIENH010000505.1 GCA_019751475.1 Cyclobacteriaceae bacterium | reverse complement strand
TCATTAGCGTGGGTGCCTCCAATGACAACCCCCTTCAAGCCTCCGGTGCCAACACGGGCGTGAGCTGGCCGGGCAAACCAGAAGATAGCCGCATTGCATTTCGTACCATCGGCTGTTCGTATGAATTCCCGAGTACGATGGGACTTAAGATTGTTGAAGGGCAGGACTTTCAAGCAGAGAAGACCGACACCCTGCGCACGGAAGTGCTGGTGAGTCGCGAAGCCGTGAGAGCGATGGGACTCGAAAAACCCATTGGTCAGGAGTTAAAGATCGGGCAAATCAATTGCGTGATTATTGGAATCGTGAACGATTTCCACACTTCTTCACTGCACGAGTCAATGCTGCCCGTCATTCTCTTCCGCCAGCACATCACGTCTACATCAGGGTTGTATATCGCTTATCAGCCCGGCACCACCGAACAATCGATGAAGGCGATCACTGCAGCTTACAACACCTTCGAGCCCGACTTCACCATGAAGTACTGGTTCCAGGATGAAACGTTCGATGAGTTGTACAAAACGGAACGAATAGCTTCTAAACTCACGCTGCTCTTCACCGTCATTGCCCTCAGCATTTCCATTATTGGCATTGTCGGGTTAGCCACGTTTAATGCATTGCGCAAAACCAAGGAGATTGGTGTGCGCAGGGTATTTGGTGCATCGGTGATGCAAGCACTGAGCGTGCTGGCACGCGAGTTCTCATTCACGTTATTGGTAGCCATGGTAGCGGCCGTTCCACTTGCGTGGTATGCGGCCGACCGCTGGCTTCAGGGTTTTGCCTATCGCGTCACTATGCCGTGGTGGATTTTTGCAGCTACGCTACTGGTTACTGCGCTTATCACGGTGGGGCTCATCACATTGCAAGGCTTACGGACGGTGCGGGCGAATCCTACTAAAACGCTGCGAAATGAATAGCCCAGTGAAAGGTATCTGTAGGTGATCTCTCGTTAACAAAACAATTGGCGCGGGAAATCAACAACTGCAATAATTGTCGATACAACAATTGTTCGTACTTTCGCAAGAGGAATCTATCATGTCTCTCGAGCAAGACATCAAACAGGAGAAATTCACGAATGAATTTCAGAAGATGGCTGTAAACATCATGTTTACCAGCAGTTGGTTATACAACAACAGTGTTTCGCGCTTCAAAGCCCATGGCATCACACCTGAGCAGTTTAATGTGTTGCGCATCTTGCGCGGCAGCCACCCGAAAAAGATGATGCTGGCCGATGTGTCGGGCCGGATGATTGACAAGAGCAGCAATGCCACACGCCTGGTGGAGAAGTTGCGACAAAAAGGACTTGTGACCCGCGAGATATGCGAGACCAATCGCAGACAGGTTGACATTGGGATCACCCCGAAGGGACTTGCCTTGCTTCGAAAAATTGATGCTGAATCGGAGGGATGGATCGCAACTCTGAAGACCGTAAATCAGGCAGAAGCCCGGGAACTTAATCGCATATTGGACAAACTACGCGGCTGAGCGCGCTCCTTTGGTCGCGTTGATTTGGTAAGACACGCAGGGTGCTTTATCTTCAAATCTTAACCCAATTGCAACCTGATCACTCAGATATCATATTCCATTTACGCCCTCGGTGAACGGGGGCTAGTAGTGCAGTTTGGAAATGTACTTGATGAACGTACTAACGAGAACGCACTCCGTTTTTTCTTCCACCTGATTAAAAATCGAAGCGATTATTGGTTAGATATTATTCCGGCTTATACATCTGTCACCCTCATTTACAATGTAACAAGTGTGCGCACTCGCTCATCAAATGCTTTTTCATCTGTGAAGCAGGAAATCGAGCAAGCATTGCATGCATGCGATTGGAATCAACAACTTCCATCAAGAAAGGTAACGATCCCGGTTTGCTATCATTCGCAACTTGGTTTAGACATTGCGCGGATGGCTGAAGAGAAAAAAACTTCTGAAAGCGAGCTGATTAATCTTCACACGCAGCGCACCTATCGTGTGTTTATGATTGGCTTCCTTCCGGGCTTTGCTTACATGGGCACGGTTGACAAGCAACTGGCTACACCGCGGTTGGCACAGCCACGGACGAATGTGCCAGCCGGCAGCGTAGGTGTTGCCGGAGAGCAAACGGGTATTTATCCGCTGGACTCACCGGGTGGTTGGAACATTGTGGGTCGCACGCCTCTGAAACTGTTTGATGCTCAGCGTACTGATCCGGTGTTGCTACAGCCAGGTGATGTCGTGCAGTTTGTTTCCATATCCCGGAAAGAGTTTGATGGGTTTAGTCTTGCAAATTTTAATCCCGTTCAATCGTGAGTGTTTCAATTGTACGATCGGGCTTGCTGGATGTTGTGCAGGACGGGGGTCGTTGGGGTCATCAACACGAAGGCATCAACCCTGGCGGAGCGATGGACGTGGTGGCGATGGAAGTTGCTAATGCCTTGACGGGAAACGCACCCAGCGAAGCGGTCATAGAAATGTGTTTCCCGGCAGCGACATTACGATTCAATCAGAGCGCTTGTATAGCACTAAGCGGTGCAGACTTTGGTGCGCTTGCCAATGGAAAACCTGTTCCTGTACATCACACCATAATGGTGCCTGCCAATACAGAGTTGACATTCGCGAAGAATGTACGCGGAGCATTTGCGTATTTATCTGTGCGAGGAGGTTTTGCTATAGCGTCATGGTTGGGTAGCAAGAGTACCAACCTCAAAGCAAAAGCCGGTGCGTTTGGCCGTGCACTGCGGGCCGGTGATAACCTTACCTTTAATGCTCCGCAGCCAGAAGTTTCTGACATGCAAATTTTTCCCTGGAGTGTAGCCAACGATTTTTATTACGGCACAGAAATCAGGTGTATTACTGGACCTGAGTTCGATTGGTTAGACGAAGCATCGTGGGACGCAATAGTAACAAGTTCTTTCAAACTTACTTCACTGAGCGACCGCATGGGTTATCGATTTGAATCTGGGCCTCTGAAGAAAAACACAACCGATGAATTACTTTCTTCTGCCGTGATGCGTGGCACCGTTCAACTATTGCCCAGCGGCCAAATCATTTGCCTGATGGCCGATCATCAAACCACGGGAGGCTACCCGCGCATACTGCAGGTTATCGGAGTAGATTTGCCTAAACTTGCTCAACGCAGGGCTCACGAGTCAGTCACCTTTCGGCTGATATCCCTCGAAGAGGCCGAAGCGCTGTGGATGGAGCACTGTCGCCTGATGGGCCAGATACAATCGGCCTGTCGGCTAAAATTGAAAACCATTTTGGGATGAAGACCAGTATCGACCTGAATTGTGACATGGGCGAAGGCATGCCAAACGATGCGGCCATTATGCCATGGATAAGCAGTGCCAACATTGCCTGCGGCTATCATGCCGGTGATGAAAACACCATGCGCGAAACAATCGCCTTATGCCTGAAGCACAGCGTGACCATTGGCGCTCATCCTGGTTTTGACGACAAGCCAAATTTCGGACGGACAGCCATAAAGCTTTCAGCAAAAGAATTGTACGATCTGATTACCCTTCAGCTTTTCGTGATGGACACGGCATGCCGCAAGCAAAATGCGAAATTGCATCACGTGAAGGTGCACGGTGCGCTTTACAACATGGCTGCCAAAGATGAGGAGATGAGCCGGGTGATTGCGCAGGCGGTTAAGGACTTCAATCCACTCCTTATATATTATGGTCTGAGCGGTAGTGTTATGATTTCGCAAGCCAAAGTCGTTGGCCTCACCACGGCCAGCGAAGTGTTTGCTGATCGCACCTACCAGCCGGACGGTTCTCTCACACCGCGCTCAGAGAAGAATGCGCTGATCGAATCAGCGGAGGAATCAATGGGGCAGGTGATGCAAATGATGGAGAAGGAAATGGTCACTGCGGTGAATGGAGAAGCCATACAGATTACGGCAGACACCATTTGTTTGCACGGAGATGGTGCTCATGCTGCTGAGTTTGCAGAGGCCATTCATCAACGACTCGTTCTTCATCACGTAGCAATCCGTGCCTTGACACGATGAGTAACTCAACCAAAAAACCAGCTATTCTTGGTGCAGCCTTCCTCATGGCCACCTCTGCTATCGGCCCGGGTTTTCTCACACAGACCACAGTGTTCACACAG
>JAIENH010000778.1 GCA_019751475.1 Cyclobacteriaceae bacterium | reverse complement strand
CAATTTCCAACTTGCGCCAGCATCGGTTGACCGGTACATGCCTTTAATATCTTTTGCCTCCACGCTGGCGTACAAAATATTTCCGTTGGATGGCGCTGCGGCAATGCCAATACGGCCAAGCATCGTCTTTGGAAAGCCATTGTGAATTTTATTCCACGTTTTTCCACCATCCGTACTTTTGAAAAGTCCGCTGGTGCCGGTAAAGCCCGAATCAAAGAAATCCGGATAGCGCCTGTGGCTCCACATGGCCGCGTACAATACATCAGGATTTTTCGGGTCTATCTCCAAATCAGCACAGCCGGTGTTTTCATCGATGTATAAAATCTTGCTCCAGGTTTTGCCGCCATCTGTTGTTTTGAATACGCCTCGTTCTTCATTTGCATTCCACAGGTGGCCTTGCGCACCTACATACACTGTATTACCGTCTTTCGGATGAATGATGATATCGCTGATGTGCTCGGAGTCTTTGAGCCCCATAAATTCCCACGAGGTGCCGCCATTTACAGACTTATACACACCGGTGCCCACACTCACACTGTTACGCACCCAAGGTTCACCCGTGCCCACCCAAACTGTATCGGGGTGGTTTTGATCCAATGTAACCTTGCCAATGGATTGTGTGTGTTCATCAAATACGGGGCGCAAATTCGCTCCGGCACTCACAGACTTCCACACGCCACCGCTGGCGGTGCCGATGTATAAGATGGTAGGTTTGCGGTTGACCACTTCAATGTCAGCAACGCGGCCACTCATCGTAGCCGGACCGATGTGCCGCGCACGAAGGCCACCGAGTATCGCCTTTCCTGAGAAATCAGTTTGTGCGTTTCCAAGGAACGCGATGAATGTAAAAAACAGGATTAATAATTTTTTCATGGGATATGGGTTTGCTTAAAATAAAAAAGACTACTGGTAGTAGTCTTTTTTTGTAATGAGTGAATGTTAGTTCTTTTTAGGATAAGCAAAGGATGCATCATCAATGGCCTCATCAAATGTTACTTTTTCAATGGTCATTTTTTGCATGGTTTGTCCATTTGATTTTGACTCGGTGAAGAATGGCATCATCAGGCCATTTACTTCCTGGTAGTCGCTCACGTAAGTCTTTACTTCTTGACCTTTGGCCGGGCCACTGCGCACATAGCTTACGCGCATAATCGGCACATAGTTCTCAGCATCCAGGTAGTGGATTTCTGATACGTCCTCTTTGTCATTGTTTTTATTTTTTACCAAAAGGAGTTTATAGCACTTCACGCCATCTACCTCTTCGGTGCCCTGGAGGGTAACTTCATGACCTTTCTTTTTATAGTCGATGAATTCATCCTCGAATTTTTGATCTTTCATTTCTTTTGACTGCTCTTCATCCAACTTAACCGGATCTTTTCCGCCCATGAGCGGGTTAAGCATCCACGCATCTTTACCATCGTACGCTTGTATTATCTCAACACCGTTAACCTGGATGATAAACTTTTGCTTGTCGGCAGGTTTTTGATAAGCCGTGAACGTAAGGTCAAGTCCCTGCATGTTCATTTTACCTGTTAGCTTCATGCTCTTAAGTGCCTTCCATTTTTCTACGCCACCGATGTTGGCAAAATACTTGGCCAACACTTCGTCAGCGGTTTGGGCCTGTGAGGCCAGCGCAATGCATATACCAAACAGGAGTGTGAAGATTCGTTTCATGGTGTGATTTGTTAATGATTGGTTAATTCGTTTCTCTAAGACGCCTTTCTTCGTTATTTGTTTCGAAAAGGCCCGTAAAATTACAGCTATATTCAGATATATAAATCGATTGAAATGGCCAAAACAGCCCCTATTGATTACTTTTGGGCTTTTAAATTCAAAACATTGAAGAAATTCTTGCTTTTAGCGGCTTGCGGCCTGGCGCTTCACATCTCCTCCCTGGGTCAAATTCTTACTCCGGCTAAGTGGGCGGTCACTCCTTCTAAGCAAGAGGTTCGCGCAGGAGACGAAATCGAGATCATTTTCCAGGCAGCCATCGACAAAAACTGGTACTTGTATTCCAGCGAGTTTCCCTGCGAAGATGGACCTATCAAAACTACCATTCAATTTAAGCCGCATGCAAGCTATCAACTCGTTGGACAAGTGCGCGCCATCAACCCGATTGCCAAGCATGACGATATCTTTGATTGTGACGTAAAGATTTTTAAAGGCAGAGGTGAGTTCAGGCAGACCATTAAAATAATCACAGCTTCCCCCATCATCGAAGGCAATTACGAATACCAGGTGTGTAGCGATGTAGATGGAAAATGTATTCCGTTTGATGATGACTTCAGCATTCGCGACATCGCGGTTTCAGGTGCAACAACACAAGGAGATCAATCCACTACTGTTCCACAACTGCCTGCATCAAATATTCAAAATCCCGTGAAAGATGAGACGACTTCTGGAATCACCGGCCCTGTGCTGGATAAATCTATTCTCGAAGGCGATGCCCCAGAGCAAGAAGAATCATTTTTAGCCTACCTCATTCTGGCTTTTGTTCTGGGCCTCACTTCGTTGATTACTCCGTGTGTTTTTCCGATGGTGCCCATGACGGTTACATTCTTTTTGAAAGACAATCAATCAAGGCGAGAAGGTATTCGCAAAGCCATCATCTTTGGACTCTCAATCATTGCTATCTACACCCTGGCGGGCACCGTGTTTGCAGTCGTACTGGGTGCGGAAGGATTGAATGCATTGGCTACGCACTGGGCACCTAATCTTTTTGTGTTTGCCATCTTCATTGTATTTGCTCTTTCTTTTTTTGGATTGTTTGAAATCAATGCCCCGTATCAATTGGTTAACAAAGTTGACCAACAAGCAGAGAAAGGCGGACTGGTCGGCATCTTCTTTATGGCAGCTACCCTTGTGCTGGTTTCTTTTTCATGTACCATACCCATTGTTGGAAACGTGGTGGTGCTCGCGGCAGGCGGACAAATCATTAAGCCTGTTCTTGCAATGTTTTTTTACTCACTCGCATTTGCTGTTCCGTTTACATTGTTTGCCATCTTTCCTGAGTGGATCAAGAGCATGCCCAAGTCGGGTGGCTGGCTCAACTCAGTGAAAGTGACATTAGGATTTTTGGAGCTGGCACTCAGCTTGAAATTTTTCAGTATTGCCGACCAGGCTTATCACTGGGGTTTGCTGGATCGCGACATAAATATCGTACTGTGGATTGTGCTCTTCACACTGTTGGGATTTTACCTGCTGGGTAAACTTCCCATGAAAGGCGATACACCTGTGGAGCGAGTTACGGTACCACGACTGCTGTTGGCAACCGGGGTATTTTCTTTCGTGATATACCTTGTGCCCGGACTGTGGGGTGCACCGCTGAAAGCACTTGCAGGATATCTTCCGCCTCTCTACACGCACGATTTTAATCTGCTGGCTGCCGTGAATGATCATGAAAACAGCGAATGCGAGACGCCTAAGTATGCCGACTTCCTGCACTTGCCGCATGGATTAAACGGATACTTTGATTACCAACAAGCACTGGCCTGTGCGCGGCAGCAAAAGAAGCCACTATTTATTGACTTTACCGGTCATGGATGTACCAACTGTCGTGAGATGGAAGCGGTAGTCTGGAGCGACCCGATGGTATTGCAACGACTGAAAAATGATTTTGTGGTGGTGGCGTTGTATGTAGATGACAAGACACAATTACCGGAGGCGAATTGGTATACTTCCAAGCATGATAACAAAGTGAAGAAAACTATCGGCAAGCAAAATGCCGACCTGCAAATCAGAAACCTGGAGAATAACGCGCAACCCTTCTATGTTTTGGTGGGTGAAGATGAACGCGTGCTCGCTTGGCCTTACGGATATGACCGGAGTGTAGAAAAATTCGTGAAGTTTTTGGATAGCGGCAAACGCCAATACCAGAAGTTGTACGGCCAAACGAATTGATTGGTTCAAATAAAATTCTTATTCAATCTTTCATAAACCCGAACGGCATATAAGATTCCAATCGTGCCAATCAGACTAAATAAATGCCTATTTTTGATCATATTTTTTAACACTGTTGTCCGACTAAAATATAGAATTGCAAAATAACTATGTTTTCATATGGGACTCGCATGATTTTTTTAAATC
>JAIENH010000080.1 GCA_019751475.1 Cyclobacteriaceae bacterium | reverse complement strand
GTATATGGAAGTTATCCAGAGTTATTCAACCTGAAAACCAAACGGCAAAGAGAGGACTATTTGCAAGACCTCATCAACTCCTACTTGCTGAAGGATATTCTCATGATGGAGAATTTACGAAATGCTGATAAGCTCATCGGACTACTGAAACTGATTGCCTGGCAAATAGGCCATGAAGTTTCGCTCGAAGAACTGGGGCGAAATCTTCAAATGAGCAAAAACACGGTTGAACGATACCTGGATCTGCTCACTAAAGTTTTTGTCATTTACAAGGTATCGGGTTTTAGTCGTAACCTTCGAAAGGAAATTGTTAAAACAAAACGCTGGTACTTTTATGACAACGGTATCCGAAACGCAGTCATTTCTAATTTTCAACCGCTTACACTACGAAACGATACTGGTATGCTTTGGGAGAATTTTGTTGCAGCCGAGCGGCTTAAACTTCAACATGATAAGCGCATGTCAGTTTCCAACTATTTCTGGCGCACCCACGACCGGCAAGAAATCGATTGGATTGAAGATCGAGGTGGAAAACTTTACGCCTATGAATTCAAATGGTCTTCTCCAGGCAAAATCAAAGCCCCTAAAGGCTGGCGTGAAGGCTATCCTGGATCTTCGTTTAACGTGATCCATCCGGACAACTATCAGAATTTTGTGTTACGTACCTAACTACATCCTCGGCTTCCACGGTGTTTCGGTTACACCCAATTCATGCGTCATCATTCTGCACAGCATAAACAGGTAGTCCGACAACCGGTTGAGGTATTGAATCACTAACGGGTCTACTTTCTCCTGAGAATCGAGGGCATTGACCAATCGCTCGGCTCTGCGGCAAACAGTGCGGGCCACATGCCCAACTGATATAGAAGGATGACCTCCCGGCAAAACGAAAAAGCGCATGGGCTCCAGTCGCGTGTCCATTTCGTCCATCGCTCGTTCTAAAAAAGAAACATCGCCATCAGCAAGGGAAGGCACTTTTACTTTGGTATTGCCCGGCTCTGTAGCCAATATCGAACCGATGGTAAAGAGACGATCTTGTATTTCGATGAGGTCTGAGACGCGGTTGCGATTTACTTCCTGATCGCGCAGCATGCCAATCCACGCATTTAGTTCATCTACCGTGCCGTAGGTATCTATCCGCAGGTCTGCCTTGGAAACGCGCTTGCCGCCAAAAAGTGCTGTGGTGCCTTTGTCGCCTGTTTTAGTGTAAATCTTCATTCAAAACTCAAAATGCAAAATTCAAGATTCAAATCAAAAAGCTTAATAGTCACCTGTCGGTGAAATCAATCCAATCTTGAATTTTGAATCTGTAATTTTGAATTGCTACGCGACTACCTCAGGTCTGCGATTAACACTCTCGTTTTTGCGATCCCACTCGATAAGGCCGTCTTTCAAGCGAATGATGCGGTGAGCATAATGAGCAATGTCATCTTCGTGGGTCACCATGATAATCGTGTTGCCTTTGTCGTGAAGCTCCTGGAAAAGCCCCATGATATCGTAAGAGGTTTTGGAGTCAAGGTTACCGGTTGGCTCATCGGCCAAAATAATAGAAGGATTGTTTACCAACGCCCTGGCAATTGCCACACGCTGACGCTGACCACCTGATAGTTCATTGGGCTTGTGATGATGACGATCGGCCAGGCTTACACTCTCCAGTGCGCCCATGGCCATTTCGTTTCGTTCGCTTTTGCTGTAGCCGGCATAAATCAACGGAAGTGCTACATTCTCCAAGGCACTCGCACGCGGCAACAGGTTAAATGTCTGAAAGACGAAACCGATCTCCTTGTTGCGCACCTGCGCCAGTTCATTTTCCGTCATCTCGCTCACCATCTGGTTATTGAGCATGTAGGTGCCGCTGGTAGGCGTATCCAGGCAGCCCACAATGTTCATCAGGGTAGATTTGCCAGAGCCTGAGGGGCCCATAAAAGCAACGTATTCTCCGCGGTCGATGCTAATAGATACTGACTGTAGGGCGTTGACAATATTGTCGCCCATTTTGTACATCCTTGAGATATTGTGCGTTTCGATGATTTTTGACATGGAGCGGAGTTTTACGGATTACTAACACTTGAACTCAATAAATGGATTTGAGTTTCAATTTTGGGGCAAAATGGTAAAAAATAATAGCCTAAAGGCCGATCTGGATAACAAAATTTGTCAGGAGACGGAATCACGGATGAAAGACGCCCGGCTTTTCGGCTTGTTACACCCGGGCGAAAATAAAGGCCAGTATTTGAGCAATCACCTGATCATCTTTGAGAATACGATTATGACCAAGGCCGCTTGTCTTCAGCAACTGGGCTGAAGGATAGGCTTTCTTTAGTTCATCGGCATGTACCGGCAAAACATCGTCATCGTCTTCATCTTGCACGATGAGCAGGTCAATAGGTCTTGGTAAATTCATCACGGATTGCAATGCTGTAAACTCTTCAAAGCTCTTGCCCGACTTGCGCTTCACAAATTCTTTGAATTTCTCTGCAGATTTCCATGAAGCATTAATGGCCCGCATATATGTTTTCAAAATCTCATCTGCAATGGATGGGCTGGCAATGTTAACCAGTGTCTTTACAGGAAGTCCGTTGCGGGTAGCATACAACACAGCCGCCCCGCCAAACGAGTGAGTGATCACCGCCACAGGCACACCTCGTAATCTGAACAACTCATTCAACACGTGTTCAAATTCTAAAATAGAAGTACTCCTCCCCTCCGACTGTCCGTGGGCCGGTCCATCAAAGCCAATGACTTGGAAACCTGCATCATTAAACGGCTTGATAAATTTTCTGAATTGTGTAGCACGCCCCGCCCATCCATGCACCACTAGCACGTACGGCTTAGCTTCATCTCCCCATCTATACGCCTGGATTTTTTTTCCAACTACCTGAAATACAAACGGTGTTGATTGATCTGCCGCTTCCTTCTCCTTTTCGGGAACAGGGTACTTCACCGGCACGTAAAACACCAAGCGGAAAATACGATGTGCCAGAAAGGGAGCTACACGCTCAAGTTTTGGAAACAGCCACCGCGTGGCGCGAATGAGCAAGGGCTCATTAAATTTTTTCTTTTTCAATTATCTAGTTCAGGATTTGAAATTCAAACGCACGATCAACAAACTCAAAGGTAGTGAGATCGTAGGTACGTTCGGCAAAAAGAACATGGCCTTGATGATCCGCCAGCATTACGGTGGAGCATCTCGATCCGTAGTTGGGAGTCTTGATAAACATGGATGAAAGCGCTCGCTCGCGCTCCAGACCGATGCCGGTGTCAGGAAGTTGGTCATCACTGGCGCGCTCTTCGTTGTATAAAAATTGAAAAAGTTTTTCATACTCCAGCGTGCGGCTATCTATGAGCTTTCGAAATTGTTCTTGTCCGTTTTTCACCTTCGGCCACGGTGTATCTAATAGATGATTGCTTAGTCCGTGCAGTCCGGGTGAAAGTTGGTGAATACCGCTTTTGTAATTTGACACATACCATAGTTGGTTCAAATCGCCCACCACCAGGTTAAAACCGTTGTATGGTTTACTTTTCTTTTCCACTTCGCTTGCGTATTGCTGCGGATCGGTTGTGCTCTCCAAAAAATCAGACACGAGGTGCCCTCGCGAGGGAGCCTTAGGATCAATGTTTTTGGGGTCACGGTAATTAGTAATCATGCCAATGCGCCCCGAAGTGGTGATGCCCATCCACGTGCCACAACTGCCATCCGGCTTTTGCGCCTCCAGATCACGACCACCAATAATGCCAGGATGATCTTGCCAATAGTCGGCCGGGGCAGTCTGGCGTTTATAAAATTCATCGCGGTTGGCCGCTAAGATGAGTTTATAGTTGGGATGCGAATCAAGCGCAAAAAAAATCAGGCACATGAAATAGTTTAAAAAAGCTTACATCCACCACATGGTAAAATAGAATAATGCTCTTCGATACAACTCAATACTAACTTGAATACCAGCTAGAATAATCATCGTTTTCAAAACTGACCAATACCATTTCTGTTGATAGAAAATTCGTTGACTTCGGCCAATGAAGTAAGATAGCAGCAGCACATTCAAGACTGAGAAAACCTGGTCAGAAAGGAGAAATTTCCAG
>JAIENH010000322.1 GCA_019751475.1 Cyclobacteriaceae bacterium | reverse complement strand
CGATTTGCTGGGGAGGGCCATGCCGTCTGTGATTGATCTTTCAGTTACATTTTGGCTGGTCTTCATATCAGGCGTGCTGCTCATTGGCTTTTTGGCTGGCATCTATCCAGCTGTTTTTCAGTCGCTGACACGACCCATCGAATCGCTAAAAGGCAAATTCAAATCTGTCAAGGGCACCCTTCAATTTTCAAGAGCACTTATTTCGTTTCAGTTTTTCATCACGATTTTTATTTCCATTGCTACAGTAGTTTTATCAAGCCAAGCATCCTATTTTCTCAACAAAGACCTTGGCTACGATAAGTCGCACATACTCATTGTAAACTCAGTGCCACGAATCTTTAGTGCTGCTGGTTTTCAAAAAATGGAATCCGCTAAAAAGGAATTTCTGCAATCACCGAAAGTAGAAGCCGTCTCTCTGTCCTGGGGATCGCCCGGATGGAATTTTAGTCCCGGAGGTGGCAACCTCTACAAGGCTGAAAACTCGTCCACCAATGGTGTTGGCTACACCGTGACAGGAGTGGATGAAAATTTCTTTCGCGTTTACAATTTGAAACTGGTTGAAGGCAATCTGTTTGATAGTTCTGCGCAGCGCAGGTCTAACGAAGTAGTGATTAATCACTCTGCACAAAAGGCATTGAATATTCAAATTGGGAACCAACTCAAGGCAAGCAATTTCGGTGACACTATTATGACGGTGCGGGGTGTAGTGGAAGATTTTCACTTTGCTTCCCTTCATGAAAAAGTGGACCCTTTAGTGATCGTTCACAATGTAGATTTCGGTGTTTACCGGTTTTTCAACTTTAAAATGAAGCCGGGCAAGATGAGTGAGTCGGTGGATGAAGTGCAAGCGCTTTGGAAGAAAGTGTTTCCGGAAGATGCTTTTGAGTTTGGCTTTGCGGATGAACGGTTAAAAGAATTGTACATCACCGAACTTCAAATGAAGAAGGCCTCCCTGCTGGCCACGGTGCTTATGTTAGTCATTGTGGTGACGGGTGTTCTGGGGCTCGTTTCGCTCAGCGTATCGAAGCGCACGAAAGAAATCGGTATACGCAAAGTGCTGGGTGCTTCCGTAGGAGGCATTTTACGTTTGCTCGCAAGAGAATATGTGTTGCTTCTGATGGTGTCACTCTTGGTGGGCGTTCCTGCGAGTTATTTTTTCGCGGGCCAGTGGCTTGGAAATTTTGCCTACCACATTGAACTGAGTTGGTGGATGTTTGTCGTGCCGATCGGCTGTTTGTTTGTAGTAATCATCACGATTGTATGCGGGCAGTCACTCAAGACGGCCTTGGCCAACCCAGTGAACTCATTGAAGTATGAGTGACCATCTGCCGCCTCGTTTCGCGATTCGTTTGTTGCGGTGGTTCTGTCCTCCGAGCCTGTACGAAAATATTGAAGGCGATTTGCTGGAGCAGTTTGAAGAAGACCTCAAGGTGTCGGACACTTTGAAAGTGTCTGACACCTACGTCACAAAAAGAGCCAGGAGAAGGTTTGTGTGGAATGTGTTAAAGTTTTTCAGGCCAGGGATTTTGTTGAGGAATAAGTTTTCTGTTCAGCTAAACCAATTGGATATGCTTTCACACTACTTCAAAATTCTACTGCGTACCACCCTAAAAAACAAGAGCTATGCCTATATCAATATCACTGGCCTGGCTATCGGTATGACGGCATTTGCCCTTATCAGCCTGTATGTTTTGAATGAGAGAAGCTACGATCAATTTCACACGAAGAAAGATCAGATATTCAGGATTCAGACTAATGAATATGTACATGGTAATCTCGTAGAGCAATCGGTGGGCTGTGGCGCAGCCGTGGGTAAAGACATCAAAGACAATTTCCCAGAAGTTCATCGCTTCGTGCGACTTCGCAGAAACCAAGTAATGCTCTCGTATGGAGACACCATGTTCAAAGAAGACCGCGTATTCTTTGCAAGCGAAGATTTTTTCAAGGTGTTTTCATTCCCCCTGCTAAAGGGCATTGACTCGCTTGTTTTGCGTGAGCCCTTCACCATGGCTGTGTCCGAGTCATTCGCAAGAAAATACTTTGGAGAAGAAGACCCCATTGGCAAAATCTTAAAGAATAACGGCAGTGAAGAGTATCTGATCACAGGAGTCTTCAAAGATGTGCCGGAGAATACCCACCTTCAAGTGGATGCACTTTTCTCCTTCAATAGCCTGTACAGCATTTTTGGCCCAGATGGAATTGAATACCTGACCAACTGGAACTGGGTTGGCTATCCTACCTACCTGGAATTGAGCCCATCCGCTAACCCAGAAGAATTTGCGGGCAAATTGCAAAACTTTGCTGATCAAAAAATTGGAAGTGGATTCCGTCAGTCTGATAGAGCTGTTACATTTAATCTACAACCATTGACCTCCATCCACCTGGAATCAAACTTCAACCATGAGATAAGCGTAAATGGAGACAAGAGAACTACGGAGTTTTTAGCCCTCGTGGCAATCTCGATTCTACTCATGGCTTGGATCAACTACATCAATCTGACCACTGCTAAGTCATTGGAACGTGCTAAGGAAGTGGGTGTAAGAAAAATATTGGGCAGCCATCGGGGCCAACTCATCCGGCAATTTCTATTGGAATCCTTCACGTTCAATGTCATCGCATGTGCATTGACATTCGTGTTGGTACTTTTTCTCCTTCCCTATTTTTCTCAATTAGTCAATCGGCAATTTGATGTTTCTGTTATTGGTGCATTCTCCTTCTACAAGTATTTACTGAGTCTATTTGCTTTCGGAGTCATTCTCTCAGGTCTTTATCCGGCTTTTGTTATCTCTGGCTTTACACCGTCCAAAATTATCCGTGGCAAATTTCAGGCTTCAACTCATGGAAGTTACTTTAGAAAAGGGCTGGTACTTACACAGTTTGTCACGTCTATTGTTCTCATTGTGGGCACCCATATAATCTACACGCAGCTTCAGTTTATGAAAAACACACCTCTTGGAGTCGACATCGAGCAAGTGCTGGTGGTAAATGGCCCTACTGTTACTGATTCAACCTATGCTCAGAAGTATAATCAGTTCCGGAATACTCTTCTTAACTATCCCGATGTTCAGGAAGTCACAGCCTCATCTGTAGTACCCGGCCGTGGAGCCAGAAATGGCAGAGGCTCGGTGCGATTAGCAAGTCAAGACGAGAGTCATGAAAACAGTTGCGATGTGGCTTTCATAGATGAAGACTTTTTAAAAACGTTCGGCTTAACACTTCGCGATGGAAGAAACTTCTCTCGAGACCTTGCTGACAATGGAAAGTCAGTTTTATTGAATGAGTCAGCGTTGCACCTCGTGGGCTTTCAGGAATCCGAAAAAGTACTAGGTGAAAAAATTCTTGTTTATGGTGATACACTTGTCATTGCCGGAATTGTAAAGGACTACCATCATCAATTTCTGAAAAAGAAAGTGGAGCCTATCATCTTCATTTGCGATCATCGTGCCTCTACCTTCTATGCTATTAAAGTGAATACCAAAAAATCATTTCAGGATATGGTTAGAAAAACGGAAACGGCCTATAAGGAATCCTTTGCGGGAAATCCATTCAATAATTTCTTTTTAGATGATTATTACAATGAGCAATACAAGTCGGATGAACAATTCGGAAAGATGTTTAATCTGTTTACAACCATTGGAATTGTCATTGCATGCTTAGGATTATTCGGTCTCTCCTCCTACTCGGTACTTCAACGCACAAAAGAAATCGGCATTCGCAAAGTACTCGGAGCTTCAATAAAACAAATCACGCTCTTAGTCTCCAAAGAATTTATTCTAATTATTCTGTTAGCCAACGTGATTGCGTGGCCAATTGCATACGTGCTCATGGATAACTGGCTGAGCGAATTTACGAACAGAATCAACTTAGGAGTTTTGAGTTTTGCAATACCCGGAGTCATCGCACTGTTGATTGCAATGCTGACTGTTTCTTCTCAATCGATCAAGGCGGCTATGGCTGATCCGGTTAATTCTTTGAAAACTAAACCACTATCGACTGGAAGTCGATAGGTTGTAAAAAGAATGAAATTCTTACTCCAGAATAATAGTATCAGTATCAATATTGCCAGGCTTGCGATGGTGC
>JAIENH010000134.1 GCA_019751475.1 Cyclobacteriaceae bacterium | reverse complement strand
CTCGTGGTCTTCAATTTTAATTTCTTCCATTTTGTTTACACGTTAATTCGTGTAAACCTATTTCAGGACGAGACACACTATTTCGCGGATAAAGACGATCTCGTTACGGTGATGGCCCGTGAGCACATGGAGCACGACAAGGTGGAGTACGAGCAACTGCGGAAGGACTCGAAGAATGCCATCGATGAATTGGTAAAAATTTCTGTTTGCCTCCGCAGGGACATGCAAGACATGAACCCGTCTCTGCTGTTCGATTTACAGAAATTTCACCCCAAAGCCTGGAGTGTGTGGCTGGATCACAAGAACAACTACATCCGTAACTCCATCATGCGCAACATTGCGCAAGGGATAGAGGAAGGCTTCTTCCGCCCCGAGATTAATGCGAAGGTTATGGCAGCCACCCGGCTGGAGATCATTCAGCTTGGTTTTGACAATCAGGTTTTCCCTCCTGAGCAATTCAATTTTGCTGAAGTACAGATGCAAATTTTTGAACATTTCATTTACGGACTACTTACCGACAAGGGAAGAAAAGTCTATGAAAAATATAAACAACAAACCAACCCAATAGAATTAATACCCCAATCTATATGAAACGATTATACCTCGTACTGCTGGCTTTATCTCTCTCGATTATCACGTTTGCTCAGGAACAAAAAACGACTTCGTTTACGCTTGGGCAGTGTATTGAATATGCGCTTCAAAATTCTGTGAATATGCAAAATGCTATCATTGATCAGGAGATTGCACAGTCCAAAGTAAAAGAGACGATTGGTATAGGCTTGCCACAAATTAACGCAAGTGTAAATGCCACCACTAACCCTACACTTCCCAGGTTCTTTTCTCGAAAGATAACTTCCTACAACTTTATTCCAGCTGACTCTAGGCCTCCCTATGCGGATTTTCTTCCTCAATTAGGAGATAACGATGTATTAGCAGGACAAAACTTTTTTCAGCTACCCAACAGCTTGAACGCATCTGCTTCTATTAGTCAGTTAATATTTAATGGATCATACTTGGTCGGCCTTCAGGCATCTTCAACTTTCAAGGACTTGGCTTACAAAACAACGATTCAGACAAAAGAGCAGACCATTGAACAAGTCACCAAAGCGTTTTATGCTGCCCTCATCAATCGTGAGAGGCTTGATCTGTTCGAAAACAATATTGCCCGGGTAGATTCATTGCTCAGAAGTACCACAGCCTTAAATGCCAATGGTTTTGCGGAAAGCATTGACGTAGACCGTATACAAGTTTCGCTCAACAATCTCACTACGGAGAAGGCCAAATTTGAACGACTCCAACTGTTGACAGTTGAAGTGCTTAAGTTTCAAATGAACTACCCTATGAATGAGAATATTGATGTTGTTGGCAATATATCAGAATTGCCAATTGATGTTCAGTTAAACGATTACTTGGTTGACTGGGACCTTAAGCAACGTCCGGATTATCAGGTGCTGGAAGTCAATAGAAAGCTTCAATCCCTCAACGTAAAAAACAGATACTTTGCTGCATTGCCCGTGCTAAGTGCTAACGCCAACTTGGGCTATAGCAAGCAGGGTGCTGTAATTGGTGATCTATTTAAAAGAGGGCCTTCCTTCGAAGAAATCAATGGTACAGGACCGAACAAACTTTACCCGTTTAGCTCTATCGGTGTTACATTAAGCATGCCTATTTTTACAGGCCTCCAGCACAGCTATCAGCTTCAGCAAGAGAAATTAAAACTTCAAAAAGTAGAAAACTCGTTTAAGTCTTTGAAGTCGGGCATCGATCTTCAGATTAAGCAAGCTGTTACTGCTTATCAGAATAGCGTCCAGTCATTGGATGTTCAAAAGAAAAACATGGGGCTGGCTGAAAAGGTCGCTCGCATTACAAAAATCAAATACGAGCAAGGTGTTGGTTCTAACCTGGAGGTAGTAGATGCTGAGTCAAGCTTGAAGGAATCACAGATAAACTATTACAATGCTTTGTATGACGCAGTAGTAGCCAAGACCGACCTCGACAAAGCCTTTGGTAAACTCGTACCTCAAACTCAAAAAGAAAAATAACCCTACACATCCGTAAATATGAAAACGAAACTATACTCAAATCTCGTGTTGGCTTTGATGATCGGCATATTTGCTGCTGCGTGCAGCAGTGCGTCAAAGGACAAGAACACTCAGTTGGCCGAATTAAAAGTGCAGCAGACAAAACTGGCTGCTGATATCCGCAAGCTCGAAGCCGAAATAGCCAAGGAAAATCCGGAAGCTGTTTCTGCAAAAGCAAAAGACGTAGTGGTGACAGAACTGGCCGCCCGCCCGTTTGACTACTACGTGCAAACCCAGGGTTCTGTAGAAGCAGTAGACAACATTTTAGTAAGTGCTAAAACCATGGGTGTAATTACCCATGTATTTGCCCGCGAAGGAGATGTGGTGAGCAAAGGACAAACTCTCGCCCAAATTGATAACTCTATCACAGTACGTAGCATTGAAGAGGTGAAGTCTGGACTTGAATTGGCCAACACCGTATACGAGCGCCAAAAGAACCTATGGGATCAGAAAATCGGAACGGAGGTGCAGTACCTGCAAGCCAAAAACAATCGGGAGAGTCTTGAAAAAAGGTTGGCCACACTCAACGAGCAGTTGGACATGAGCCGCATCAAATCACCTATCAACGGAGTGGTAGATGCCGTGGAGGTGAAGATTGGTGAAAATGTCGCTCCTGGTCTGCCGGCCTACCGTGTGGTAAGCAGCGACAAGTTGAAAATGAAAGCTAATGTCTCTGAATCATACGTAACCTCTATTCAAAAAGGAAACAAGGTCAATCTTGATTTTTCTGATATTAATAAAAACGTGCTAGCCCAGGTCACTTTTGTTGGAAAGACAATCAACCAGTTGTCAAGAACATTTCCAATCGAAGTCTCTCTTCCGGCAAACAAAGACCTGCGTCCTAACATGACAGGTGTGCTGAAGATTGTGTTTCATTCTGAAAAGGCAGCCATTGTAGTACCGGTTAACGTGGTACAGCAAATCAACGGACAGAAAGTGGTGTACACGGCCGTAGCCGATGGCAATAAAATGGTAGCGCGCAAAAATGTGGTAGAGGTTGCCGGTGTATATGGAAATCTTGCTCAGGTGAAAGGTTTGAAAGCCGGTGATAAGATAATCACAGTCGGATACCAGGGCCTGAACGATGGCGAATTAGTTAAAATCTAAAAAAAGATGTTAGAAGCCAGTGGCCAGAGAGTTCCAATCGAACCTCAAACCTCTAACTTCTAACCGCTAACTTCCAACTATATGCAAGACATAGAAAAAGAATTTAAGCCCACCAGTTGGGCGATTGATAACAAGGTGAGCATTTATGTGGCCACTGCGATCATCTGCTTAGCGGGTATCCTGACCTACATCAGCTTGCCTAAAGAGAATTTCCCCGAGGTGGTGTTTCCACAAATCTTTGTAACCACTATTTATCCGGGTGCTTCTCCTTCCGACATCGAAAACCTGATATCTAAAGAAATTGAGAAAGAGGTAAAGTCTATCTCGGGTGTGAAGAAAATCAAGAGTAGCTCCGTGCAGAGCTTCTCCAGCGTGATCGTTGAGTTTGAAACCGACATTGAAGTAGATAAGGCCAAGCAAGATGTAAAGGATGCTGTGGATCGGGCCAAGCCAAATTTGCCCAGTGATCTGAAAGAAGACCCTCAAGTTATTGACATTGATATTTCACAGCAGCCGATCATGTTCATCAACTTGTCTGGCGATTATGATTTACAGACATTAAAAAAATATGCTGAGCAAATGCAGGATGCCATTGAAGGCGTACGCGAGATCAGGCGAGTGGATATTGTAGGTGCGCTGACACGCGAGATACAGATCAACGTAGATATGTTTAAGCTTGCCAATGCAGGTGTAAGTCTTGATGACGTGTCACAAGCCGTGGCCAGTGAGAACGTAATTATTCCTGGTGGACAATTATCCATTGACGGTATGAAGCGGTCACTTACTGTTAATGGTGAGTTCACTTCCGCTGAGCAAATTGCCAATATAGTAGTGGGCTCTACTAAAGGCGGTAAGATTTACCTCAAAGACATTGCCGATGTAATTGA
>JAIENH010000786.1 GCA_019751475.1 Cyclobacteriaceae bacterium | reverse complement strand
ACTGTGAGTTGTCAGGAAAATCTTCGTACACACCAGCCACCATCAGGTTATCCTTGTTGTTGAATTTTATGACCTTGCCAATAGCATTGTCGCCCACCAGCACATCTGCCAGTGTTTTGGAAAGCACGATGGAGTTGACGTCTTTCAGTGCAGTGTGAGTACCTTTCAACATTGGCACTGAAAACATTTCCAGAAAATGTGGTTCTGCATAAATGCCCACCTTCGAAAAAGTCTTTTCTTCATACCCTACAACGTGCTCGCCTTGCTCGTTTACAATGACTACGTCTTCAAATTCCGCAAAATTGTTTTTCAGGTGAGCCCCGATAGCGTGTGGCACAGCATCGAGCGTAAATGCCTCCTCGCCAAATGTTAGGTGGTGGTACACTTTAGCAATGCGGCTATAATTGACGAATGATTTGTTAAAACTCAACTCGTCATATACCCAAAGGCCGATCAGCATAGCCACAGCCATGCCCACCGCCAGCCCACCAATGTTGATAAGCGAATACCCTTTGCTGCGCAGCAGGTTCCTCCACCCAATTTTAAAATAGCTTTTGTACATACCATAGGTGTTTAGTTTCTGATATCCCTCCATTGGTTTGATGATCCGCTGCCGAAAGAGCAGCAACACATCGACAATAAATCGTGCATCCGCCTTTCTCTTTCCAATTTTCTCCAACCGCTGTTGATACACTTCAATCAAATCCCCTTCAATGTGATCGACCAACTTCGGATGGCAGTACCAGCGGAAGAGTCGTAAAAAGACTTGAGGTGGGTATTTGTCGGTGCCTTTCAAAATTCCGTTTGTTAGTAAGTAGTTGGCAATACTTGCGCTAGCCAAACTCCTATAATTTACTCTGTCCGTAGCGAGTCTATTGGGTTGAACATGGCTGCTCTCACAGATTGATAACTTACTGTAAGTAGTGCCAGCAGCAACACCACAGCACCTGCCAATACAAACACGCCTGCACTCAACGGTATGCGATACTCAAAAGCGCTCAGCCACTCGCGCATGAGATACCACGCCAACGGACACGCCAACACAAAGGCAATCACCACCTGCCGGGTGAACGAAAGTGAAACCATCAAAAATAAATTGAGCGAACCAGCACCTAGTATTTTTCGAATGCCAAGCTCCTTGGTTTTGCGTTCTACATGATAATTGGCTAATCCTAACAATCCGAGGCATGCTACGAGAATGCTCAACGCTCCAGCCATTTGAAAAATCATGCCTGCCTTTTTTTCAGACACATAAAAGTTGTTTAATTGCTCGGAAAGAAAATGATATTCAATAGGCGTTTCAGGGTCAAACTTTTCGCAAACTTTAGTTGCCCCTTCAATCAGTGGTTGTGCATCGCCTGATATTTTCAGCGTAAAGTAATCGATGACTTGAACAGGATTGTTGTGATAGCCAATGATGATTGGAGCTATTTTCTGGTGTAACGATTGAAAATTAAAATCCTGTAGCACACCAATCACGCGAGCATTCCATTTGCTATTCTGTGTGGTAATCTGAACCACCGTGCCTATAGGATTTTGCAAGTTCATAGCCTTTACGGCTGATGCATTCATCACCACGTTTATAGAGTCAGCCTCAGTACCGTTAAAGAAACGGCCAGCCGCCAGTTGAAGCTGGTAGGTGTTCAACATGTCTTCGTCAAATCCCATAAAGTATGTCTGAAGTGAATCTGAATTGGCAGTTGCTTCATTGGTATTTCGAACATAGACTTGGCGAATGTTTTTCCATTCGCCTGGCACACGCGATGAAACTGCTACCTGCTGTACACCCACCAGTTTAGCAAACTCGTTCTTCATCGCCTGAAATTGTCTGCGCACAGCGCCACTGTTAATATCGATGATCATCAGCTGATCTTTGTTGAAGCCCATGTCTTTTGTTTGAATGAAGTTGATCTGGTTGCTGATCACAAGCGTAGCAACAATCAAGACAATGGTGATGGTAAATTGAAAAACCACCAGCGTTGTGCGAAGATTAAATCTATTACTGGTAAATACGGCCTGGCCTTTGAGTACAGCGACAGGTTTTAATTTTGATAAGTAAAAGGCCGGGTAACTTCCAGCGATGACGCCAATGATGAGGGTGATTGTGAGAAGTGCCGGCATAAACTCACCTATCGTTTTTAAGGAAAGGTCAAAATCCTTTCCGGTGATCGAATTGAAGAACGGGAAACACAAATCCATCATGAGAATGGACAGCAGCATGGAAGCCAGGGTGATGATAAAAGCCTCAGTTAAAAACTGAAAGATGAGTTGCGTTTTAACTGCCCCGGCCACTTTGCGAATACCGATTTCTTTGGAACGGGAAGAGGCTTTTGAGGTAGTGAGGTTGATATAATTGATAGCAGCGATGATCAGCAGGAATATTGCCATGCTGGAAAAAATGTACACATACGAAAGCTGACCGTGTTCGTTTTCTGAACCATTTTGAATATCACCCGAGTACAGATGAATATCCTGAATAGGTTGAAAGGCAATTTCACGGGATTCCAGATCAGGTCCCCAGTGCTTTTTTCTAAACGCAGGCATCTTCGCCTCTACCTCGTGTATTGATTTTCCTTCTTTCAATACCACATAGGTAAATGCACCTATATCCTGCCAGCTATTCAGATAGTCCGTCCAATCCTGAGTGACAAGAATTTTAGAAAACAGCAAGTCAAATTGAAGGTGCGAATTCTTAGGAAGGTCTTTGAGAATACCTGTTACTTTAACTTCTCCTAAGTTTTGCAGGTTCATGGTCTTACCGAGGGCGTTTTCTTCGCCAAAATATTTTTTTGCGGTGGACTCGGTAAGTACCACTGAAAAAGAGTGAGACAGAGCGGTTGCTTTGTCGCCTGCGATGAAATCAAAATCAAAAACGCTAAGAAAGTTGGCATCTTCTGTCGTGAACCAGCTTCGCTCACTGTACTTTGCTTCGCCAATTTCGACCACCACCTGGCCAGAAAATTGAAAGAGGCGCGTCATCTCTTCTACTTCGGGAAACGAGTTCACCAATTCAGGACCGATCAGCGGCACTACACTGCCGAAGGTTCGGGTGTTATCGGGGATAGATTTATTCACCCAGAGCACTCTGTATGTTCGGTCTGATTTCGGATGAAAGGAATCGTATGATAACTCGTTGCTTACATACGTGTATAGCATCGTGCTAAACGATATCCCCAACACAAGACCGAACACATTAATAAAGGTGAACGTCTTGTTTTTGATTAAGTGACGAAGACTTGTCTTGAAATAGTTTTTATACATACCGTACATGTTTAAATTTTGATATCCCTCCATTGGTTTGATGATCCGCTGCCTAAACAGCAGCAGCACATCAATCATAAATCTTATATCCGCCTTTCTCTTTCCAAGTTTTTCTAGCCGTTGCTGATACACTTCAATCAAATCTCCCTCAATGTGATCTACCAGTTTCGGATGGCAGTACCAGCGGAAGAGTTTTAGAAAGGCTTTAGGCGGTTGATTGCTTTTCATAAGCTACTCAGATCGTAACGATTCTGTTGGTTGTGCTACAGCAGCTTTCAATGATTGAAGAATAACCGTCAGCATGGCGACTGAAAGCGTCAGCAAACCAGCCATCATAAAAATGATCCACGACAAGTTGATGTGGTAAGCAAAATTATTCAACCATGCGCTCAGGGTATAGTAAGCCATCGGCAAAGACAGAATGGCTGCGAGCCCTACCAGTTTGATGAAATCGCTGGAAAGCAGGGCTACGATCTGAGCACTGGATGCTCCCATTACTTTACGAATGCCAATTTCTTTGGTCCGTTGATTGGCTGAAAAAGAAACTAGTCCTAACAATCCGAGGCAGGCAATGATAACAGCAAGACTGGTGGCAGCGGTCATGAGTGTGCCCAACTTGATCTCAGCCTCATATTGTTGTTTTATCCTTTCATCGAGAAAGTAATAGTTGAAAGGCGCATCCGGGTTAACCTTAGCCCACGCTTTTTGAATGGAAGAAATTATGTCAGGATTTACTTGAAGGCGAACCAGTGTCAGGTTCATATCATAGCTTGGATACAACACGATTGGCTTTACC
>JAIENH010000358.1 GCA_019751475.1 Cyclobacteriaceae bacterium | reverse complement strand
AGGATTTGTTCATGACCGCAAGTTTAAAAAGTGTGATTCCCTTACAATTTAACTATTTTGCGTAAGTCCAGTTATTATATCCGGATTGATTCTTTGTATTACATTCATCACCATAAGTACGCAAGCCATCAAAGCAGCGGTAAGTAATCCCGTAGATAGTTTGCGAAGCGAGTGAAATCACGGTTTCCAACCTTTAGAAAGTTGGAAACCCTTCTTTGACTTACCTTTGATTTTCATTATGCCTATTCCAAAAAAATATCAAGCTGATTTTTGTGAACATGGCATCTATCATGTTTTTAATCGCACGAACAACAAGGAAAAGCTTTTTCTTACGAATGAGAATCATTTGTTCTTTCTGCGTAAGTACGATGAATACGTATCGCCCTATTTAGAAACCTATGCGTGGTGCCTTTTACCGAACCACTTTCACTTGGTTGTCAAAGTAAAACCCATCAACGAAATAAACACTTATCTAAGTACTTCTGATACAAAACTTGTCACATTAACTGAAAAGAAATTTCAAAAAGGAGAGATTTTTCTTAGCGAGCTTATCGAACATTCCTTTAAACGATTTTTTCAATCTTATGCGCTCGCTTTTAATAAAGTGTATAAAAGGAGTGGAAATCTTTTTTACAAGCCATTCAAAAGAATAGAGATTAATAAAGAAAGTTATTTCACTCAAGCAATCATATATGTACATGCTAATGCTGTAAGGCACGGCCTAGTCAAGGATTTGGTCAACTGGAGATGGTCATCATGGCACAGTTACTTGACGGAGTCCCCAACGAAATTACAAAGGCAAGAGGTATTGGAATGGTTTGGAGGCAGAGAGCAATTTATAAAACTACACGAAGAAATGACCAGTTATTACAATGATAGCCAAATTTCAATTGAAAGTTAAAATCAGGGTTTCCAACCTTCGGAAGGTTGGAAACCCTTTGGCATGCAACCAAATAGCGTCAATTGCAGTCTAACTAAAAAGATTATTACAAGATGAAAAAACTAACGTTTATCATACCCCTGTTCTTTTCCTTAACGGGATTCGCGCAAAGCGCAACTAAAACGCTCGACAACCTGATAGCAACTACAAAGGAAGGATTGCAACAAGCACAAGAAGTTGTTTATGACAACCAAGCAAACAGTCTGAAAGTAGGCAATTGGATTATCCCGCTCTCTCAAAACACCCTTACAAAGGTTGAGTCTGAAAACGGTCAATACGAAGTAGAATTCTCTTTGCAAAAAGGAACAGCCGTAACCAGTGCAACGGATGCAAATTGGAAAAGGGCATCTTTTGCCCTGTCTCTTAAATCTCAGGAATTAGCTGAAAAATTCTCCAGCCTGTTTCACGAACTGACAGAAAAAGGAAATGACAACTAAAACCATATGCTGTACAACTACCTGAAGATCGCCCTTCGCAACCTGTTGCGACACAAGTCATTTAGCATCATCAACATGGCGGGCCTGGCCATTGGGCTTACTACCTTTCTGGCCATCAGCCTCTATGTGGTAGACGAATTTTCGTTTGATCGCTTTCATGAAAAGCAAGAACGCATCTACCGGGCTGTGCTCTCAGCAGAATTTGATGGACAGAGCGTAAAATGGGGCGGAGCGCCTAACCTGCTGGCACCTACAGCCATGAAAGAAATTCCAGAAGTAGAAAAGGCCACCCGCTACTTTCATCACAACTTTGGCGACCTGGCTTTCATCGGCACAGACGAAGAGAAGTTCACCGAGACCAATCTCTTTTTTGCTGATCCTGAACTATTCGACATTTTTACCATTCCACTTCTCAAGGGCAATCCATCCAAAATTATTGACCGTCCTAACACCGTGGTGATTAGCGAAAGCGCTGCAAAAAAATATTTTGGCGACAGCGACCCTATTGGCAAAACGCTTACGGTAGACAATAATCTTACCTTGGAAGTTACAGGTATCTACAGCGATTTTCCTTCCAACTCATTTCTCCAGGCTGACTTAATTGCCTCATTTTCTTCCAACTGGTTTGGCTTAGAGCGTAACCAGAGCTGGGGTAATGCCAGCTTTGACACTTTCTTCTTGTTGCATCAGGGTGTATCAAAGAATGCGCTAGATGAAAAAATCGAAGCCATGCTCGCCAAGAATATTGCGACTGACGATCGGTGGTTTAAAATCAACAGCCAACCACTTGCTGAAATCAGGTTGCATTCTTCAGACCTAAAGGCAGACTTCGACCGGAGGCAGTATGGTGATTTTAAACAAGTAAAAATCTTGATGGCACTCGCGCTGATCATCATCGTGATTGCTGCCGTGAATTACATGAACCTAACCACCGCCCAATCGCAACGCAGACACAAAGAAGTCGGAATCTCAAAAACACTGGGAGCTACGTTTTATCAACTTAATCGGAAGTTTTATGCCGAAACATCAGTCTTCGTATTGGTGGCCATGCTTTTAAGTCTCACTTCATTTATGTTTCTCTTGCCTGTTTATAACGAACTCAGTGGCAAATCTATTGGGATGCAGTTTATAACCACCACCTGGTTTTGGGTTGGCTTTGCAACAGTGTGGCTTGTTCTCACCGTGCTGTCAGGATTTTACCCGGCCATTTACCTGTCTTCATTTTCACCGAAGTCAGCCCTGAGTAAGACTGCTGCTGCGGGAGCGCAGTCAGGCATACGAAAGGGTTTGGTGGTGTTTCAGTTTGCGATCTCTATTGTATTGATCATCTGCGCAGCCGTATTCCAACAGCAGATGTCTTTCATCCAAAATAAGAAATTGGGCTACCAGCCTGAGCAAGTGATTGCCGTGATGACTACGGCCTCCAAAGAAAAAGATCAGCTTGAAAGTCTAAAAAGTTCTTTTGAAAGTCTGGCTGATGTAGTGTCTGTGGCAAAAACGCAGTCGTACCCTGGCATTGGCACCAGCATGCGTTCGCTTCACCGACCCGGTGAAACAGAACAAGGCACCTCTCTGCTCACCACGCGCGCCACGCATGAGATCTTGGATGTGCTCGATATCAAGTTGCTGGCCGGCAAATCGCTGCCAGCCACACCAAAAGACCCGCGTGATACCGTGACGCAAGTAGTCGTCAATAAAGCAGCCGTAGACTATCTTGGCCTTTCTCCCGAAGAAGCCATTGGCCGCACCTATCAGATGGACTTGAGCGGGCCGTGCGAGATCGTGGGTGTAATGGAGGACTTCCATGTAGCGTCTCTGCATCAGAAAATTGGTGCCTTTTGTTTTCACAACGGCACACGTACGGAGCCTTTCAATTATTTACTGGTGAAGGCAAATACCAGCAATCTCGCTGGCACTGTAAAGCAACTTGAAAACACCTACAAAAAAGTAGTTCCCGCTGCATTTGAATATAAATTCCTCGATCAGCATTTGGCCTCCTTGTATGCTGCGGAACAAAATCTCTCAAAAGTGGTGATGCTATTTGCGGGCCTCGCCATTTTTGTGGCATGCCTGGGCTTGTATGCTTTGGCAGCCTTTACCGCAGAACAGCGCTCGAAAGAAATTGGCATCCGAAAAGTGATGGGCGCATCGGTGCCACAGTTGGTGAATATACTTTCGCGGGATTTTATTCTGCTGGTATTGATCGCTTTCGTGATTGGTATACCGGCCGCCTATTACCTGATGAATCAGTGGCTTGATAGTTTCGCATATCGAACGAACATCAGTGTGACGGTGTTTATTATCGCAGGCTTAGTAAGTCTGGTGATTGCGTGGCTCACGGTGAGTTTTGAATCATTAAAGGCTGCTAACGCCAACCCGGTAAAGAGTCTGAGAAGTGAATAACCAAACTTCTTACGAGAAACATCAAAAATTCAACGCTTTGAATTCTGAACCTTGAATTTTGGGTTATTTTTGCGTCCTGTTTCAAAAGAACGTTTATGAAGAGGACGAAAATCAAAGACCTCCTGGGCATACAGCCTGCCGGTCAATCAGTGTTGGCGCAGGGCTGGGTACGCACCTTTCGGAATAATCAATTCATTGCTATAAATGATGGCTCTACCATCCATACCATTCAGGCCGTTGTAA
>JAIENH010000302.1 GCA_019751475.1 Cyclobacteriaceae bacterium | reverse complement strand
GTTACAAAAAGTGGGTACTGGTCCCAGGGTATTTCCGGATTGTCTCCCATAAGTTCTTGTATTACCTCTAACGCAGGTCGATTGTCCATTTCATACACCACCGGTCCTTCTGCTTTGGTAATTGTTTTATAGCTGCTGGCTGGTTTGCAGCCATGCATTATTACATTATGAAACTGGCAATCTCCGCTAATGAGCACGGCCAATACATGCTGTTTAACTACCCTGTCATTAATAAACTGAAAGCAATTTAATAGCTGAAGGTCTCCTACTAATCCGCAACCCACGCAGCACACCGATGGGTCAATACTTTTTTCCAACGCAGCAAAAAGCGGAGTAGCAAAGTTGAACATCGGTGGATTTCTCGTCTTAACTGTATCATATAAGACAATAAGCCCCTTGTCATCAGGTGCACTGGCACTGTCAATTTGACTACCCAACTTCAGACCCGCTTCATATTCGCCCAGATCTAAATCGGGTTGATGAAATAATCGAAAGCGAATCGTGTCAGACCAAAACACGGTTACAGTTGCCTCAAATCCCTCATAAGAAAGCTCCTTGTTTGTGAATACTCCCATAGCAGCACCTCCCATCAGTGGAGCATTCCCGGTAATTTGTCGAACGCCTCTAAGAAATAAATGAGGGTCATACTTTCCGCTACAAAAGGTTAAAACCAGGCTGACATTCAATCCGGTAAAATTCTTCATTGCATTTTCAGCCGCTTCTACACCTGCTGAAAATGAATCTGTCTTACTGCTATAACCAATGCCAGTTTTTGTCATAAAAGCAATTTTTTGAGTTATTAGGTAATCAACTTGGACATTCAGAACCACAAAATACTTAATAAAGCTGCCTGATAATGCTCAATACTACTTTTTTCACATTATCACATTTACTCTAAACCTGTACTTTTGGTAAATGATAAGATTGGCTCTTATTGAGGATGACACAGAGATCAGAAACTACCTGAAAGCACTTATCGGCAAATCGGATGGGTTTGAGGTCCAGGAAGCCTTCGTTACAGCGGAAGATGCATTGCAGTACTTTGCCGGTGGAGCGGGAGAAAGGATACAGGTAGTCATAACGGATATTGAGCTCCCCGGAAAGAGTGGAATTGATTTAATTTTATCGCTAAAGCCTCATTATCCGCAGCTTCAAATTATGGTGCTTAGCTCGTACGAAGATTCCGACCGCATTTTCCGCGCCCTTAGAGCGGGAGCTACCGGATACATCCTAAAAAATACACCTGCTCATAAGTTGATCGAATCCATTCATGATCTTGCCAAAGGCGGCAGCCCGATGAGTAGCCAGATTGCCCGCAGGGTTGTTTCGGCCTTTCAGCAAGACATTGTTGCGCATAGTGGTAAAGAAGACCTTTCGATGCGCGAGAAAGAAGTGCTTCATTGGTTAGCACAAGGCTATCGCTATCAGGAAATCGCGGATAAACTCTTCATTTCTCTTGAAACTGTTCGTACGCATATTCGCAACATATACGAAAAACTACACGTGCATAATCGGAAGCAGGCCTTAAAGAACGTAGGGTTTAATTGAGCTATTGCTGATCACTCAAATACTACTTTCTTCACATTTTTCGCATCACTGACTCGCTCTACCTTTCGGAAGAAATGCAACTGCTAAGCAGCGACATTTATTCTAAAACCATTTTATATGAAAACTTATATAGAATTATGGAAAGCGAAAGATACCTGGAGAAACTTAAGCAAAGAAGATCGGGCTAATTACCTGGGGCAATTGGCTCCGGCCATCCAGCAGCTTGTAAGCTCCGGTGTAGAGATTGTGGCTTGGGGTGAAAACGATTCGTCCACTTTCAAACGTGCCGAGTACGACTTCTTTGGCATTTGGAAATTCCCTACGCCTGAGGCCGTGCAATTATTTGAAAAAATGGTGGAGGGTGCAGGGTGGTATGCCTACTTTGACCAAGTGAATTTGCATGGCGACAACACTTCACCTCAACATGTTTTAAGTAAAATGATTGGCATTTGATCGGACCTTATAGCAATTGCATGTAACAAACGAACAAGAGAATGCAACAGTTAGACTAATGCCGCTCTTTAATCAAATCTAACTTTGGCCAAAGAAGCAAGTCGGCAACCGCGGAAGAGAAAATTAAAAAATAAGGATAGCATCAACAGGTACCGTTTAGAGGCGGTATAGGAACCGTATTGTCTTTACAAAGCAATGTTGATTAGATACTAAGCCTTTGAAAACAAATAAACTCCTCCCTCCATGGGTTACCGGGCGAAGAAAATGACACTAAGGGATGGAAGATGGACGCTGGAAGATAGAGGTTGGAGGTTAGAAGATCGAAGGTGGCGGACGAAGTTAAATCAAATAGTTCTATTTCTATTCGCATGAAAAATCGACAAGAACTCAACATAATCCGAATGGACCCGATAGAATATAACATACGTCTCAAAGTGAACAGCCTTTCGCAGTGGCTTGCCGGATGGGTCTTTTTGGCTATGCTCTGGAAAATGAAGAGGATTTTGGTTGATGTGTTCCAACTTCTCCAAAATAGAAGCGATAATTTTCTCTGTCCTATTGGCAGATTCATTTGCATAGAGCCATTCTTGAATATCCCAAAAATCGAGTTCAAACGCATGGGTTACGCGATAGGGATGCGTGGTCATTTTTTCACCAGCGATGATTTTCTTTTTTCAAGCTCTATTAAAAAATCTTCTTTTGAAATACTTCCCGATTCCATGGATTGGTTCAATCGCCATGCTAGGTATTCAGGTGAAATAGGCAAACCATCTGAGGCCAAATTGACGCGCTGGAAGTTGCCATTGGCATCAAAAACAGAAGGATCGTTGGCAACGGCCTTCACGCCAGTATGGGTTTCTAAAAATTCTAGAAAAGCTTGTTCACTGGCGGCATTGGTTAGCGTAACGGTATATGAACTCATAGCCGAAAAATTGAAATCAAAATTAATTAAAACGAGGACAGAAATGAAACCTAGTTTTTATCTCCAACCCTTTGTCGGTGTTCTTCACCAACAATGGGTTACAAAACTTTCGTTGGTGAAGAACAGGAACGAGGACACGAGAAATGCCACACCCTCCAACTTACTGCACTGCTAAACCAAAATCATCCCCACTTTAATTAGAAATAGAAGTCTATGAAAGCACCATTGATAACAAACAAAACGAGAAATCAGCGCGATATACGAGCCGACTTAGTAGAAACCAAAATGCTTGAGAGAAAAAAAATAAACTATAAGATAAGTCAATTCCTTGCTGTATTTATATTCCTTATAAGCACTGATTTTGCACAAGGCCAAGTAGTGCAAGAAAATCTTTGGGCGACCAATGGTCAAGTATCTTCTGTCGCAAAAGATGGAAATACGATTTACCTCGGAGGGACTTTTACTACAGTAGGCCCAGCGACTGGAGGCGGCACAGGGTTGGACATATCAAGCGGAACCACTGATGGAAGCTTTCCTCGCGTGGATGGTACAGTAAAAGCAGTGATTCCGGACGGCACAGGTGGTTGGTTTATCGGTGGAGGTTTCACAGCTGTTGGCAATGTTCCAAGGAGTAACATCGCCCATATAAAATCAGATAAAACAGTGGATTTGTCTTGGGATCCCAATGCTACTCCCAATTCGATTGGTGGAGAAGTATTGGCTCTTGCTCTTAATGGAACTACAGTTTATGTGGGTGGGAGCTTCACCGGAATTGGTGGCCAGACCAGAAATAGAATTGCTGCGTTGGACGCAACGACAGGACTCGCCACTTCGTGGAATCCCAATGCAAGCAACGTAGTTCGCGGTCTTGCTGTGAATGGCTCAACGGTTTACACGTATGGTGATTTCATTACCATTGGTGGGCAATCGAGAACCTTTCTTGCAGCGTTGGATGTTTCTACAGGACTCGCCACTGCGTGGAATCCAGCACCACTTCCTAATGTTACAAGCTTCGCGATTAACGGCTCGCTGTTATATGTTGGCGGAAATTTCACCACAATCGGAGGACAAGGTCGCAATAGAATTGCATCT
>JAIENH010000070.1 GCA_019751475.1 Cyclobacteriaceae bacterium | reverse complement strand
GAGACCAACCCCAATGCAAAAGCTACTATTGAAGGGATGATCAAAAAGTTAGAGAAAGGCGAAGCGATTAATTAGATAACATCTCTTTATCGTAAGCAAGTACTCAGCAATGTCGGCCAGGTTTTGGCCGGACAATCCTGCGCTGGTGGGTTCCGGCATAAGACTCTTTTCTTGTTTCTTCCGCGATACGATGGACGAAGTCTTGATTACC
The DNA here is from genome assembly GCA_019751475.1 of Cyclobacteriaceae bacterium. Lineage (GTDB taxonomy): Bacteria > Bacteroidota > Bacteroidia > Cytophagales > Cyclobacteriaceae > ELB16-189. The sequence continues at coordinate 3,797 of JAIENH010000070.1, read as the reverse complement.
TGGCGTGTGCCAGTGAGGTCTTTGATCACTACTGTCTCAGCACCATCGGCTACAATGAAACCAAAAAAGGTGTCGCCTTCTTTTGTTTTGATAAGCCAACCCTCGTAGCCAAACACAATACCGGCACTGGGGTTGACGATGGCATCAAGCAGGGCGGTACGGTCAAATTTTTTGCGGATGAGGGTCAACTCAGGCCCGATGTCTTTGCCGGCTCCGCCCATCTTGTGGCAAGTAGCGCAATGGGTTTGAAACAATTCCTTTCCGGAAGTCGCATTCTTTGGTAGTTCGAGCACGGCAGTAATAGACAAACTTTTGCCGCCCGATGCTTGCGCGAAATAATTGCTTGCCTGAATGCGCACGCCCAAATCGGTATTCGTCAGTAGGTTTTTTTGGATTTCCTTCATCAGCTTTTCCGGGAATTTGCTTTCAGGAAGTAATGCTAGCAGCATCTGTGCACCAACTGGATTTTTGGCCATCGCTACTGCATTTCCAATTTTTTCATTCATAGGTTGATGTTCATCCAGTAGATTTTTTCTCCGCACCTTCATCTCTGCGAGGGTCCGTTCACGTCCAAGATTCACACCGGTCTTTTTCCAGTCGAGCAGGCTATACCAGTCATTTGATTGCCGGAAGGCCAGCCAGTAATTGGCTTTCTCGGCTACGTCTTTCAGAGGCGATTTAGAAAGAGTCAACATCGCTGTGGCGGCTTCTTTGCTATTCATAAACGCGATGGCCGTCAACGCATGCGACCGTTCTTCTTCCGAGAGGGTAGTGGCTTGTGCACGAATCTTCCAATCGTTCAATGAAGCGCGGGGATGAATGCTCCACATCAAGTCGGTCATAGGCCGACTCCATGCATCAGGCTTTTTGTTGTCGGGGTTGTGCAAATTTTGCAGAAGGCTGTACCATTCTTCTTCATGACCGGCTACACAGGCAGCAAAGGTGGCCTCGAACCAACGGTCATCACCCCTGAAATTTTTAACTACGGTCGAGACAACATCTTTCTTTTCTTCATACGGCCAGTCGCGTAGCGCGATCAGCAGCTCTCGTTGTACAAAAGGGGAGGGGTCGTTAGCAAGTTGCTCTGCGGTCGGCAAAATATTTTTATTTGACATGCGCAAAGCGCGAAAAGCAGTGGCGCGCACGAGTTCGTCTTCATTCGAAAGTAATTTTTCAACTTCCTGTTTTCCGGCAGGACCTAATGCCGATAGAAGCCAAATAGCCCGCGCCCGGTGGTAAGGATTTGCACTGCCTAACATTTCTTTTGCTGCGGGCGCGGCTTGTTCTCCTTTTTGAGTCAGCACCCGGAAAGTAGAGTAGCGCACATTGATTGCCGGACTTTTTAACACTGTGATCAATCCTTCGATTGATGAAAAATCAAGCTTAGGATTTTTTAAGGTCTTGTTCTTAGGGGCGATCCTGTAAATTCTGCCATAGCCTATCGAGTCATCCATTTGATGGCCACCCACCACAGGATCATACCAATCGGCCACATAGATGGCGCCATCCGTGCCAATCGTCACATCACTCGGGCGAAACCATTTTCCCTGATCATAATTTTGAGTAGAGTCGTTCCATACGTAGTCTTCGTTATCAGCCGGCAGTGATGTAATGAGATTGCTTCTCTTACCCAGATCGTAACCCGACTTTTTTACACTTGGCCGATAGCTGAAAATTACATTGCGACCGGCATCCGCACTGAGCACCGTGCCCCGGTACGACTCACCTAATTCATCTCCTTCTATTACAGTGATGCCCGTGGGTGCACCTGCACCGGTTTTGTCGCCAGCCGGCATCACACCGGGATCATCCTGGTGCCAATGTGCAGCGAACATATCTTGCCACGGCCGCTGGTCAGCATTCCAATAGCGAGTACCATCACTGCTGAAGTAGCCCGCGTTGCCCCCTTCCATCAACCAACTGGTGCGGCACGCCACCACCTGATCGTCATTGTCATTTTGCCACAAGTTGCCGTAGGAGTCAGTTATCAATTCATAATCGTTTCTGAAATTATGACCCAGTACACTCAAGCCTGTGCCGTCATCATTCATTCGCAACGCAAGACCACCTACCCATACCTTGCCATCATCACTTTTTTGGTTGCCCTGATTTTTTTCATTGTAAGGAGATCCGCCCGTGTAGATACTGCCCGATCGCAATGTCCACCCCGATTTGTCGGTCACGATGTGTGGCCCGGCATTACCTGTATTAAAATACCATCGGCCGTCAGGCCCGGCCACCAATGCATGAAGTGCGTGGTCATGATCAAGGCCGCCAAATCCCGTAAGGAAAATTTCTTTTTTGTCGGGTTTGTCATCGCCATTGGTGTCGGTGTACACAATCATATTGGGCGAACAGGATACAATCACTTTATTACCCACCACGGCAATGCCCAATGGAGACACAAGATCTTTGTCTTGCACAAACACAGTTGATTTATCGGCTGCCCCGTTTTGATCGGAGTCTTCGTGGATCACCACACGGTCGCCTTTTTGGAAGTGCTTTACTTTTAAGGAGTCGTTGTTATAGTTTCGGTAGTTCACGGCTTCTGTCACCCAGATTCTTCCCTTGGCGTCCACATCCATGTTGGTAGGATTGAATAACATGGGCGACTCGGCCCAGAGTGTAGCTTCGAGGTCAGCAGCTAGGACTAGATCTTTTACCGCAGGTGCTTTGCGTGGGCCGCATTGAATAAGTGAAGCGATAGTTGTGAAAAGCAGAAAAAATTTTCTCATGCGTATAGGTAATGAATGGATGCGTTAGTAGCCAAATGATTTTTTCAAAAAGCCAAGGTTGTGTTTATGGCTCGCTACAATGTCTGCCCCTTCCGGTGATGACCACTCAATCTGCATCCAGCCATCTCCGTAGTAGTCCATCTCAATCAGCGTGCGCGCAATCGCAGACCAGTCCAGGGTTCCGTTGCCTAGCAGTAAGCCGTTTTCTTTCATGTGCAATTCGCAAATGGCCTCACGACCCAGAAACTTGATTTCTTTAATCACGTCATTACCTGCATCGGCCGCATTGCGAAAATCATAATACACCTTTATACTCTTTGAGCCGACCTGCTGAATGATATCCACATGCTCTTCGGCAGTGAGGTATGATTCAAACCCCAGGATAACCCCGTTCTTCTCTGCATGAGGGGCCACCTTTTTCAATCGCCTTACTACTTCCGCTTTTCCCTTGTCGTCTTTTCGCAAATCATTTTTGCTGAAGAAAGCCAACAACACAACCGACACCCCGAGTGCTTTTGCAGTATCGACACTATCCCACACCCATTGTTCGGTGCGCGGATCCGATTTGTAGGGTATGTTGTTCAGTTCGCCAATGGCCAGGCTTGTGATTTTTACACTGCTTTCGCGGGATGCGGCCATGTACAATTGCTGTCTTGATTTTTCACGTAAGTGAAGATTGTTTTTCTCAGAGCCCAAATCCACTTGAATACCTTCCAGCCCGATTTTTTTAGCTACCTCAAAAGCACCAAGATCGCTGCTCTTTCCCAACGACCAATCGCAGGCACCGATGCGGAGTTGCCGTTTGTTGTTTTTTCCATGCGCAGTGTGTTGTGCCAAGGCTGACATGGCAGCGAGAAATGCAGAACGCTGAAGAAACTCCTGGCGGGTCATTGGCGGTTATGTTTTTTATTATCGGTACGCAAGACTGTTTTGTTAAAGGTTATAATTCATCGAGATTGGGTGTATTCCAAAATGTCGCAGGGAGGATTAATGTCTGTATCTGGGGGAAAATCCCTCGCCTTTAGGCGAAGACTTTAGTTTAATAATTTTGTATGAAGCGAA
>JAIENH010000634.1 GCA_019751475.1 Cyclobacteriaceae bacterium | reverse complement strand
TCCACCACGAGGTGGAGTTAGTACTGAAGATAAGCAAAGAGGGAAAGAACATCGAAGAGAAGTTTGCCTCCAAATACTACGATTCAATAGGACTTGGTATTGATTTTACTGCTCGTGACCTTCAGCAAAAAGCGAAAGACAAAGGCTTGCCATGGGACATTGCCAAAGGCTTCAACGGCTCCGCTCCTATCAGCGAGAAATTTATTCCGGTAACGGTTTTCAAAGACCTTAAGAATATCAATTTTAAACTGGAGGTTGATGGCAACCCAAAGCAGCAAGGCAACACCAGCCTTATGCTGTTCAGCTTTGAGTATATTATTTCCTATCTCTCTAAATTTTTTACACTTAAAACAGGGGACTTAATTTTTACCGGCACGCCCAAAGGTGTGGGGCCTGTGCAGATTGGAAACAAATTGTCCGCTTATATCGAAGATGAGAAGTTGTTGGAATTTGACGTTAAGTAGGCTTTGCATTTTAGTAGCGCTGCCGCTGGGAGCGCTAGCACAATTCAATGAATCAGACGGGCACAGCACGCGGGGTGCTGGCTCGGGCAGTTATCTTTTTCCTATCAATCCCGGCAAGCCCAATTACCTGGCGGGCACCATGGGTGAATTGCGAAACACACACTTTCATGGTGGCATCGATATCCGCACCAACAACCGCATAGGCGTGCCTGTGCTGACTACGCAAGATGGCTACGTGTCACGAGCGCACATCAGTTCATCGGGCTACGGCACAGCCCTCTATGTGACTCATCCGGAGGGAAAAATGTCAGTGTATGGTCACCTGGAAAAAGTAAGAGGCAAGCTGGGTGACTATGTGAAGCGTGAGCAATACAAGCATAAGAGTTTTGAGATTGATCTGAATTTCAAGCCAACACAATTTCCAGTCAACAAAGGAGATACTATTGCCCTTTCGGGGAATACAGGATCCTCCTCCGGACCGCATCTTCATTTTGAAATCCGTGAAGGAAATTTTGTACTAAACCCGCTCAAGTTTGGCTTTACAGAAATCAAAGACAACATCCCTCCTTCTGCCAAGAAGATTGCTATCCGCACGCTTGATCGCAACTCGCGTATCAACGACCGTTTTGGGCGATTTGAGTTTTCATTGATTAAAAAATCTGCTGAAGAATACGTCCTTCCTGTTCCCATTTTGGCGCATGGTCGCCTTGGTATCGAACTGCTGGCAGACGATCGCATGGACGACTCTCCGGCACGCTGTGGCATCAACTACATTGAAATGCTAGTCGACAGTCAGCGAGTGTTTTCACAGGTGATTGAGCGCGTAGACCTGGACGAGACACGCGGTGTATTGGCGTTGATGGACTTTAAAACTCTTGAGATCAAAGGCAAGCGTTTCAATAAACTTTACATCGATGATGGCAATCGCATGGATTTTTACAAAACACAAAACGAAGGCATTGTGGAAGTCAATGGCAAAGATAAATCCGTTCATGTTTCGCTGAAGGACGAATCAGGAAATACAAGCCATGCCCGCTTTCGCTTGAAGAGCAGCCCGCTCTCCGATGAAATGATACTTGCCACGCCCAAGCCCGTCACGATTGAATCTGATCTGCAGGAAAATTTTTTAATCATCACATGCAAAGCCTGCTCGGCCTCTGATAAACTCTCACTTTACCAGGGCGGACAAAAAACGGAGGTGCCATTCGACTATCGCGGTGCCAATCAACGGGTATACCTCATCGATCTGCAAAAGTACCAGCCTGACTCCGTAAGCACGTGTGCTGGTAGTCTTTTGTTTTATTTCAAAGATGTGGTGCCTTCTGAAACGGAATACACCTACTACAGTGAGTGGGCTGATGTCCGCTTTCCCGAAAACTCGCTTTATGATACATTGTTTTTGAATGTGAACCATCGAATGGAAGGTGGTGAAGAAGTATTCGTAATCGGCAAGCGCACCGTGCCCCTTCACAAAAATGTGCGCGTAACGCTCAAACCCAAAAATTTGCAACATCCAACAAAAAACTATTCGGTCTATCGAAAAGAAGGCAGAGGCTATAGCTATGTAGGTGGTGAATGGAACAGCGGAAAAGTACGTTTCTACACACGTGAGTTAGGCGAGTTTACCTTCGCTACCGACAGTATGGCGCCCACGATATCACGCATCCGGCTTGACAACCAGTCCGCCCGGTTTAAAGTCCGCGACAACCTTTCCGGGATAGCTTACTACGAAGCAAACATAAGCGGTCAATGGTTGTTAATGGCATATGATTTCAAGTCCGGCATCCTTCAATCCGAACGCCTTGATCCCAGTCAGCCGCTCAAAGGCGATTTTGAATTGAAAGTGGTGGACAGGGCCGGAAACGAACGTATCTTTAAACAAAAAATCCAGTAACCTATGGCACTATCTGTTGGCACCAAAGCACCCGATTTTAAAACCAAAGACCAGGACGGCAAAGACGTAAGTCTGAGCGATTTCAAAGACAAAAAAGTAGTCTTGTATTTTTATCCGAAAGACATGACCCCCGGCTGCACAGCCGAGGCATGCAGCCTGCGCGATAATTATAAGGCTCTGCAAAAGGCAGGCTATGAAGTCATGGGCATCAGCTCAGACGATGAGCGCTCGCACCGAAGATTCATTGAAAAAGAAAAACTCCCCTTTCGCCTGCTGGCGGATACAGATAAAGCCGTTCACGCCAAGTATGGCACTTGGGTGGAGAAATCAATGTATGGCCGCAAATACATGGGCACTGCCCGTGTGACGTATGTCATTAATGAAACAGGCAATATCAGCGAGGTGATTGAAAAGGTAGATACTAAAAATCACGCACAGCAAATCTTGGGTGGAATTCCTACACCATACATGGCTCCTGCTGCGAAACCTGCTGCAAAGAAAAAAGCGGCTAAGAAGGCAGCGAAAAAAGCTACTCCTAAGAAAATAGCTAAAAAGGCTGCCAAGAAGAAAAAGTAGATCTGAAATATCCTTAGGCTTGTAAAGACCGCTCAGAAAATGGGCGGTTTTTTTTGTGGCCAGAAGTTTACCCCAGCCAAGCCATACTTGGAAAGTATAAGCGGTAATCAAAACTTCCGTTGATGCAACGGCTTGAAGGAATGATTTTTATTTGCAGGCTATGGCATTTTCTCTAATCTTCGCGGCAAAGAAAACCTATGGCTCATCCCGATTATCCTAAATTGAAGAAGCTGGCTACCCAGATTCGCAGAGATATTGTGCGCATGGTGTACAATTGCCAGTCCGGCCACCCGGGCGGATCGCTTGGCTGCACCGAGTTCTTCGTAGCCATGTATTTTCATATTCTTGAGCACGATCCAAAATTCTCTATGGATGGCCGTGGCGAAGATCTGTTATTCCTTTCCAACGGTCACATTTCGCCTGTATGGTATGCCACACTGGCCCGTGCAGGTTATTTTGATACAAAAGAGCTATCCACTTTCAGGATGATCAACTCGCGCCTGCAAGGTCACCCTGCCACGCATGAACATTTGCCTGGAATTCGCGTTGCCTCTGGTTCATTGGGCCAAGGGCTTTCGGTTGCTATTGGTGCTGCTCAAGCCAAGAAGCTGAATGGAGATGATCGTTTTGTATATGTCTTGATGGGTGATGGCGAGCAGCAAGAAGGCCAAATTTGGGAGGCATGTATGTACGCTGCCCACAACAAAGTGGATAACCTTATTGCCACTATCGACTACAATGGTCAGCAGATAGACGGGCCTGTAGACCAGATCTTGTCTCTCAAGAATCTGAAAGAAAAATGGGAAGCTTTCGGGTGGACGGTGATTGAAAGCAATGGCAACAATCTGGAAGCCCTGATCAGCTCGCTGGAGTTGGCGAAATCCCTGGCCGGCAAGGGCAAGCCCGTGCTTAATCTGATGACCACAGCCATGGGCTTTGGCGTAGATTTCATGATGGGCAGCCACAAGTGGCACGGTGTAGCACCGAATGAAGAAGAATACAAGAAGGCCATGGCCCAGCTGGAAGAGACATTGGGAGATTTCTAGTCAGAATTGAAATTACCGCTTTAACC
>JAIENH010000175.1 GCA_019751475.1 Cyclobacteriaceae bacterium | reverse complement strand
ACTGGCTGCAATGGCTTCCAACAAAAAGGAACAGTACACCGCCTGGAATGGCTTGATTGAATCATACTACCTACTGGCGCAATATGATTCTGTGGATGTGTACGCAAAAAAGATTTTAGAGCAAGGCAACATCAACGCAAGTGCTCAGAACAAAGCTTCTCTTTACATGGGCAAAGCTGCGATGGGTAGGGGCGACTACGAATCAGCGAAAGATGCTTTTCTTACGGCTCTCAATACAGCCCGTGATGAATATGGTGCGGAATCAAAATACCTTTTAGCAGAAATATTTTATCTGACAAGTGAATACAAACAGTGCTATGAAACACTTCTATCGCTCAATAGCGATTTTGCTTCGTACGAAGAGTGGGTCGGAAAATCCTACTTGCTGATCTCCGATTACTTTCTTGCCACGGGCAACAGCTTCCAGGCGAAGGGCACCCTGAAGTCCCTGATTGATAATTTTCCACGTGCAGATATCAAGGATGCAGCCAAGGTAAAACTTCGAGCCATTGAGCAGGAGGAGCTTAAGAAAAAGGAACTTCAAAGAGCTGATACAACCGGAAACAACAAATGATGAAAATCCGCTCCATATTTTTTGCCCGTTTTGTCTTTGTGTGGCTGGTGGTGATGTGTGCATCGCTATCGGTGCATGCACAAGGTGAATGGGAGAAAGAAGGAGAAGGTGAGATCAAAGATGTAGAGATTGAAATTGTGAAAGACCGACAGATTGTGTTGCCCAGGGCCAGCAGGAATTTTGAAAAGGTGCCACCTCGCCCATATCAGCCAATCGAGCCTGCCATAACGTACTCTTTCAAGAATTTATCCTTTACTGCGCCTGACTTCAAGCCGGTAGTCCGTCCGTTAAAGTTAAAGCAGGAAGAACTCTCAAAAATTTATGGCAATTACCTGAGCGCAGGTGTTGGCAATTACTCATCTTTCTTTGTGGAAGGCAGTGTGACCACCAAGCGAGATAAAAACAAATACCTGGGTGCTCATCTTTATTCCCGCACGTTTGGCACCGGCCCGGTGGATGACAAGAATTCTGCTTCCTCTGTTTCGCGACTTCAGCTATTTGGAAAGCATATGGGCAAAGCTGTGACCGTGAACGGAGATGGCAGCTACGAGCGTATCGGTGCATATTTCTATGGATACAATCCTGCTCTCGAGATCAATCGTGATCGCATCCGCCAAACGTACGAGACGTATCGCCTGAAAGCTTCACTTGAAAACACTACTAAATCTGATTTCAACTATTCACTTCAGACTGGCTATAGCTACCTCTTTGATCACTACAAAGCCAATGAAGGAGAGTTTTCTTTAGCATTCAATTCAGATTATAAATTTTCAGAAAAAGGAAAGTTTATGTTGGGTGCTGATTATTTTTTAATCAACCGCAACGACCGGGCAATTACGTCTTCTGCCCGCCACTTGTTTCGCGCAAAGCCCGCTTACCGATTCAGTCCAATGGACAAACTTTTTGTAACGGCTGGTATCAATCTTGCCTTGCAGTCCGATAAGTTTCCAGGTTCCAAAGACATCAGCATTTATCCGAATGTGAAGGCGCAGTACGATGTCAATCCATCATTTGAATTATACGGCCTAGTAACCGGTGACATTGACAAAGTAAACCTTCACAGCTTGTCGGGTGAGAATCTGTGGCTCAACTCAAACATCTCCGTCTTGAACACCAACCGTGCGCTGGAGGCCGGAGGAGGCCTGAACGCCAAGATTGGTCGCAAGGTGGCCGTAGGTGCAGGGGCCACGATTGCTTCATTAAAAAATTACTACTACTACCTGAGCGTGCGCAATGACCTGGATATGAGTGGAAATTCGATCGGGTCGGTGTTTGATAAATTCAATGTTGTGTATGATGAGAACACTCAACGGACAAACGCTTTCGCGGAGATCAGTTTCACACAGGCAGAAACGTTTCGTCTATCTGTGCGAGCCGACCACTTCGGTTACAACACCAAGGTGCTCGCGGATGCGTGGCATCGCCCCACGTACCGCATGAGTATTCTTTCGCACGTGAATATGTATGATAAGGTGACGCTGGATGCCGGTTTTATCCTGCAAGGAGGTATGAAGTCGCTTGACCCGGTAAGCGGTACAATCCTCACATTGGATGCAGCCACAGACCTGAACGTGAAGGCGCGTTATTTCATATCAAAGCAGGTGTCGGCTTTCTTGCAGTTTAACAACATGTTGGGTAGTGCCTATCCGCTGTTTCAAAGTTACCCGGTTCGTGGCTTCCAGGCGATGGGCGGGGTGAGTTGGGCCTTTTAGCGATGGACTGTAAAGTGGCAGATATTATTAATTTTACGTTAATTTTGTTTAGCATTAAACACACTAAACCCTCAGACAATGGCCAGTAAAGATTCCTCCGGAGATGAGTTGAGCGATAAGCAAGATAACTCAGAAGACAACTTCGGTCTCCCGGATATTGAGTACAAACCTTTGGATCAACCTTCGGAAACTGCTGCCCCTGCACAAGAGGAGGCCCCAGCAAGAGAGGCGCTTTACGCGGAAGAAGAAACACGCGTGCCGGAGAGTACACCTTCTGATAGCTACACGGTGGAAGAGCCTAAGTCAAAAGCACCGGTTATTCTTGCGATCGTTATCGTATTGGTGTTGGCCATCGCAGCCTATTTGATTTATACGTTCGTGTACCTGCCAAAAGCGGAAGCTGAGAAAGTAAGAAAAGAGCAACTGGCCAAAGAGGCATTGCTAAAGAAACAACGCGAAGAAGCCGAGCGCCTTGCCAAACAACAGGAAGAGGAGCGCAGACGTCTGGAGGAATTAGCAAAAGCCAAACCAGCCGTTGGCACAATCGAGACCTTGAGTGCACGAACAAGGCGCTACTATGTAATCGTTACCGCCAATGTGGATGATGACCTGTTGATGGATTTTGCCAAGAAGCTGAGTGAAAAGGGAGTCAGCACAAAAGTGATACCACCCTTTGGCGGAAAGAATTTTTATAGGTTGGCTGTAGCCGATGATGAAACATTTGCCCTGGCCCAGACCAAAGCCGATGCCATGAAAGCCGACTATGCTGGGGCATGGGTGATAAAATATTAGTGCGTAGGTCGCGTTTAAGTGGTAAGAATATTTTTTAAGCAGTTGTATCTAATTTTTTAATCTATGCTGTTTGCCCAGATTGTGACCAATCCGTCTTCCGCACCATCCACCAGCGATGCGCTTTCCGTTATTGATCTGGCGGTGAAGGGCGGATTCATGATGATACCCATTTTCATCTGCTCGCTCATTGCCATTTATATTTTTGTGGAGCGCGTGCTCACCATCAACAAGGCAAACCAAAGCCCGGATGCATTCATGGGCAGAATTAAGGAGATGGTGCTTAAAGGCGACATTAATGGAGCTAAACTTCTCTGCAGTCAATTTGATAACCCGATTGCCCGCATGATTGAAAAGGGTGTGTCGCGCATTGGTAGCCCCCTCAAGACCATCGAAGCTTCGATAGAGAATGTGGCTAAGATTGAGTTGTTCAAGTTAGAAAAGAATCTTTCCATTTTGGCAACCGTATCAGGCGCGGCTCCCATGATGGGATTTTTAGGAACTGTAATCGGTATGGTGGAGGCCTTCATTGCCATAGCGCAAGAGGAGGGATCGGTGAGCCCCAAGTTGCTTTCTTCTGGAATTTATACAGCCATGATCACTACGGTGGCCGGTTTGGTTGTTGGAATTATTGCCTACCTCGCTTACAATTACCTTGTTACGCGAGTATCCAAAGTGGTGCACAAGATGGAGTATTCGTCCATCGAGTTCATTGATCTTTTACAAGAGCCTCGATAGCCGATGAATCTCCAGACCCGAAACAAAGTCGACACGGCCTTTAGCATGGCATCTATGACGGACCTGATTTTCTTGCTGTTGATTTTTTTCATGCTCACGGCTTCGTTTGTAACTCCGTCAGGCCTGCCGGTGAATCTTCCATCCAGCAAAGCCAGCACCATTGAAGTGCAGAAAGTATCGGTAACGGTCACC
>JAIENH010000272.1 GCA_019751475.1 Cyclobacteriaceae bacterium | reverse complement strand
CACTGCCGCCACTACCGATTCAAGCAGCGTATTGCAAGCCATTGAAAGCAAATTCAACCTGAACCCATTACTGTTTGTTGTACCCGCCCTTGTAATTTTCATGATTGTTCGTAAAGTGCCTGCCCTGCCTGCTCTTCTGGTTGGCGCGTTGTTGGGTGGAAGTTTGGCCTTAATTTTTCAACCTCAGATTATCGATCAGATTTCTGGTGTGCAAGGTGATGGTGTAAAGTCTTCGTTCGTGGCCGTGATGAAGGCCATGACCACAACCATCAACATACAGACGGACAACAAAATGATTTCCGATTTGCTCACTGCACGAGGCATGAGCGGCATGCTCAATACCATTTGGCTCATTTTGTGCGCCATGATTTTCGGTGGAGTTATGGAGTCGTCCGGCTTGCTTCATCGCATAGCAGAAGAAATCATTCGGTTTGCGCACAGCACCGGCTCACTGGTGGCCAGTACTGCCGCCACGTGTGTCTTTTTTAATGTGACGGCTTCAGATCAGTACATGGCGATTGCCGTTCCCGGTAGAATGTATGCAGCAACCTACCGGGAGCGCGGCTACAAACCGGAGCTGTTGAGTCGCACGCTGGAAGACGCGGGTACTGTTACTTCAGTGCTGATCCCATGGAATACGTGTGGCGCCACGCAATCAAACGTGTTGGGAGTGGCTACCATGGCGTATGCTCCGTATTGCTTCTTTTGCATCATCAGTCCGTTGATGACGGTACTGCAGGCTTATCTGAATTATAAAATCCGCAGGTTCAGCGATGACAAAAAATCCGTTTAACGGTAAGACATCCATCACCAACGAGGAGATTAACCTGCTGCCGCTCGGGGCCTTTACAGGAAAGACAGTTGTGATCTCAGATGCGGAAAAATTAAAGTCCGCTTTCGAAGAAATTAAATCCCACGAAGTGGTGGGTTTCGACACGGAAACTAAACCGGTTTTTGTTCGCGGTCATTTTAACAAAGTGGCGTTGCTGCAGATTGCCTTGCCGGAAAAAGTGTTTCTCATTCGACTCAAAGCCACGGGCATCACACCCGAGATTGTACATTTTCTTCAGGATGAAAATATTCAAAAGGCCGGTGTAGCCATCCGTGATGATATCAAGGCATTGCAATTGCTCAAGCGCTTTCAGCCTGAAGGATTTGTAGAATTGGCGCAGATGGCAAAAGAAGCGGGACTTGAAATTGAAGGCGTAAAGAAACTAACCGCCCTCTTGCTAGGCTTCCGCATTTCGAAAAGCGCCCAGACCAGCAACTGGGAAGCTGAAAAATTAGATGAAAAGCAAATAAGCTATGCAGCCACCGATGCATGGGTGTGCCTGGAGATTTTTCGGAAGTTAAAAAAGATGTAACTGAATTAAGTAGCTGGCTGTGCAGCCGGAAGATTTTTCTTCAGCGTTCTGCGCGCAAGAATTGCACTGACAATGGTAAGTACCGCCCCCAATAACATAGCTGCTCCCGGAAAATAAATATCTCCGTCAGGCTTTGTGAAGTAGGCAAACAGATTATTCATCAACGGTGGCCCAATAATGGACGTCAGACTTGCCAGGCTGGTGAAGCCTCCCTGAAGTTCACCTTGTGCATTGGGTGGCACCACACCCGACATAACGCCCTGCAAAGCCGGGCCCGCTATTCCACCCATGCAATACACAATAGTAAAGGCATACATCATCCAACCCTGGGTGGCAAATGCATAGAGTAAAAATCCGGCCGAATACAACGCAAGCCCTACGTACACACTTCGCTGTTGACCCAACGAAGGAATAATCTTTCGAATCAAAAATCCCTGCACGATGGCAAACACAAATCCCACTACCGCAAGTGAAATGCCAATTGATGTGGAGTCCCATTTAAACTTCTCGATGGTGTAATACGACCAGTTGCTTTGCACCGCGTGTGCGGAAACATAAACCAATGTGAGTGTAATCAACAATCCTGCGATGACGGGATATTTCCAAAGGCTTAGCAACGTGCCCACAGGGTTGGCGCGCTTCCATTCAAATTTTCTGCGGTTTTCGGGTTTTAGAGATTCGGGCAGGATGAACAAGCCATACAACCAATTCACCAGCGTAAGAATAGCAGAAGCAATGAAAGGCACCCGTGGCCCCATGCCTCCAAGCAAACCTCCAATCATAGGCCCGATGATGAAGCCCAGGCCAAAGGCTGCTCCGATAATGCCAAAGTTTTGTGCACGATTTTCAGGCGTGCTGATGTCGGCAATGTAGGCACCAGCTGTAGTGAAACTGGCACCCATTACTCCGGCAATGACTCTTCCAACAAAGAGCCAGCCCAGCGAAGGTGCAAAAGCCAGAAAGAGGTAGTCAAGGCCGAAGCCAAAGAGCGAGGCCAGCAACACGGGCCTGCGACCGAAGCGATCGCTGAGACCACCCATGATCGGAGCACAAAAGAATTGCGTGATCGCATAAGCAGCAATCAACCAGCCACCGTCCGTGGCTGCTTCGCTAATGGAGTCGCCTGTGAGTTGTTGAATGAGTTTGGGCATCACCGGTATAATGATCCCGAGGCCCGTCACGTCAACGAAGAGCGTAATAAAAATGAAGATGAGGGCGGGATTGCGTTTTGACATGAATTGTTACTTAAGACTTGTAAAGCAGTTTTTGCAAAGCAAAATCACAAATGAGGATTTCATCCTCTGAACTTAAATAGGCGACTACATATTTCTTTTTAAATATTGCGCATCGGTAACCAGCAGCTTGCCAAACGTAATACGAGCATGGCTTGTGAATAATACGGGCGTCAGCAAGTTTCTCAAAAAAATCGAAGGCCTCATTAATAAATCTTTTGGCCGTTGCAGGAACTCCTGCTGATTCAAGATAATAGCCAACATAAGCCACCTCTTCGGAGGCTTTGTCAAGAACTGCTATTTTTCTTTGTGCCATTTGTCCACCAAGGAAAGGGCAAGCTTTCTTCCCTTCTCTAATGAAAGTTTGCGCGCGGATGACCTTTTTAAAGCGGCCTTCTGTAAAAGAAGATCATAGTCACGCTGAGAAAGGAGGACATATTTCTTTCTATCAATCACCAGAGAATTCATATCATGAATTTTAAAAACCGAAGTTACTAAAACTTTTTAGTTCTTCATTACCGGCAACAAAATGTGTGAAGGCGCTGCAGCTGACCGGTGTACTTTCTGTGTAGCCACCTTGAAGTCCGACTCTTTAGCTTCAAAAATATTTGGCACATACGTCTGTGGATTGCGGTCAATGAGTGGAAACCACGTGCTTTGTACCTGCACCATAATCTTGTGGCCTTTCTTAAACACATGGTTGGCCGCATGCAAATCAATTGCATACTTGTTTACTTCGTCCGGTTTCATCGGTGAGGGCTTCTCAAAACTATTCCGGTAACGGCCGCGGAAAACATCGTTGGCAATCATCAGTTGGTAGCCACTCATCTTCAACTCTAGTGTGTAATTTTCAGGATAAACATCAATCAGCTTCACAATCCAGTCGCTATCGGTGCCAGTGGTAGAGGCAAACAGGTTGGCCAGCAAGTTGCCCGTCACCACTACATCTTCCTTCAGTTCATCTGTCTCCCAACTCAATACATCGGGCCGGTTGTGAACGAAGCGTTGATCTTCCGTGAGCCATGTGTACCAGCGCGAGCCTGGACCGTAGGTAGCTTCCACCGGTCGGTTACGATAAGGTACAGGTCGGGCGGGATCTGAAACGTATGAGTCAAAAGCTTCTTTTTCAGTTGGGGCCTCAAAGGAAAGTTTTCCATCGGCTCGCATGTACAAACCGCGCAAGGCAGTCTGTGAACTGGGCGGCCAGGATGTATAGCTCTGCCATGTGTTAGATCCGGTTTGAAATGTGACCGCCTCCGGAAACTTGCCATCGGCAATGCCTGCAACATTAAACGATACAGCTTCCGGTGCTGGTGGACTGCTGCGACCTTTGAGATTCTGTGTTTGAAGTCAAGTCATTTGGGTATTTTTTTGTTGCTTGGATTATACAAGGCGGTGATTTTTTC
>JAIENH010000086.1 GCA_019751475.1 Cyclobacteriaceae bacterium | reverse complement strand
CATCGTCCAGGCCGGCTGTGTGGTCTTTATGACCGTGGGTGAAGACAATGGCATCGAGGTGACTTACACCTTCTCGCAGCATCTGCTGCCGAAAGTCGGGGCCGGTATCAATAACAAAACTTTTGCCGGCTTCCTCGATCCAAACGGAAGACCGGAGTCGCTTGTCGCGATAGTCGAGTGATTGACATACTTCACAGGTGCACCCGATCACGGGTACGCCCTGAGATGTGCCGGTGCCAAGGAAGGTTATTTTCAAGTATCAGAGTTTCACTTCTTCCTGCGAGAGTTCTTCGTACAGTTTCAGGTTTTTCTCGCTGAACTTGGCGGTGTCCAACGGCACGTTGCGCAGAATTTCCAGCAACACATTGATCTTCCCTTCCGTGGTGAAAAACTTGTTGACAATCATGATCTTCTGGTCGCGCAGCAAGCAGTAGCCTGACTTAAAGTTTCCCTTTTCGTAGCGCAAAAAATAGTCGGATTCGGCAATCAGGTCTTCCAATTTTACCAGAAACTGGTTAGTGTACTTAATCATTCGTAGTGGCGAATAGTTTGGCGCAAGGTAGGAAGGCCTCGCCCAATTGTCTATGGCGATTGACATTATTTTAAACCTTTTGCGTTCTTTACCATTGCGATGGATGAGAAAACCGTAGTTGTTGTGGTGGGCCCCACGGCCGTGGGCAAAACGGGTGTGGCCATCCGCCTGGCGGAGTACTTTAAGACGGAGATCGTCTCCGCAGACTCGCGTCAAATCTATCGCGAACTTGAAATAGGTACCGCCAAACCAGATCAGCGAGAGCTGGCACGCGTGCCTCATCATTTTATTAATACCCAATCCATTCACAGCGAGTACGATGCAGGAACGTATGGGCGGGAGGCGAGGGCGGTCATTGCCGAACTTCTCCACAAACACTCTGTTGTAGTGGTGTGTGGCGGCTCCGGGTTGTACATTAAGTCGGTGCTCGAAGGATTTGATGAAATGCCCGAAGTAGCGCCCGGCATCCGCCAGTCGATTGTTGATGAGTACGAGCAAAAGGGTTTGGCCTGGTTGCAACAGCAGGTAGCTGAATCCGATCCCGACTATTTCGAGGAGGTAGATAAGCAAAACTCTCAACGGCTGATGCGCGCCCTGGAAGTGATTCGGAGCACAGGTGCCCCGTTTTCAAATAGGAGAAAAAAGAAATCGGATCCGCTTCCTTATCGGATAATAAAAATCGGATTGACACTCGATAGAGAAGAGCTTTACAATCGTATAGACACCCGGATGGATGATATGATTGCCAACGGTCTTTTTGCCGAGGCTGAGAAATTTTATAGTCTTCGTCATCTAAATGCACTACAGACCGTTGGCTACCAGGAAATTTTTGGCTTCCTCGAAGGGAAGTATGATCGGGAAGAGACTGTTCGGTTGCTGAAGCGCAACTCACGCAGGTACGCCAAGAGGCAATTGACCTGGTTCAGAAGAGACAGTGATGTTCGCTGGTATCGACCAGACGATTGGGAAAGCATGATTCAGCACATTCAACATCCCGTGTTATGAAGCGAAGAGACTTTCTAAAACAATCAGCACTACTTTCGGCTGCATCTGTCACGCAATTTTCTTTTCAGAGTGACAGCACATGCAAAACTGTGCTTCGGGGAGGTAAGTCTTTTTATAATGGCCAGTGGCAAATGCTGGACGTAGGCATAATAGCCACCGGTAAGTTGAAAATGGGTGAAGTCAACTCTTTGTCAGCTGATGAAGTGGTTGAAGTGACGGGTAAGATAGTATCTCCGGGTTTCATCGATATTCTGGCAGACAATGCTGCCAATCCAGAGCGCACGTATAAGATTTTTGAAAAGTACAAGGTGACTGATGGTGTAACCACCGCTTTGCAGATGCACGGTGGCAGTGCCGAAATTGCCCGCTACTACGCTGCCTTCGGGCGATTGCCCCACCGAATCAACTACGGAGTGTCCACCGCTGTGATGCGCATTCGCCACGCGACTTCGTCAATAAGTGAACGCAAGAAACGAGTCGAGCAATGCCTGGAAGAAGGAGCATTGGGTGTTTCACACAGCATCGAATATCAGCCGACACCCTTTGCGGAAGTGCTGGAGTTTGCGAAGCTGGCCAAAAAATATGAGCGACCATTCTTTCTGCATCTCCGGTACTCTTCACGTGAGCAGGAACTTGAAGGCGTTGAAGAAGCCATTCGCGTTGCGCGGGAAAGTGGAGCACGCGTACACATTAATCATTTGCATTCTACGGGGGGCACTTATCACATGGCAGAAGCACTCACTAAAATTCGTGCTGCGCGGTCGCAAGGCCAGGTCATTACGTGCTGTGTGTATCCTTATTCGTACTGGGCCACCTATTTGCATTCGAAGCGTTTTGATGAAGGATGGAAAGAGCGATACGGACTTTCGTACAACGACCTTCAATTGGTGGGAACAGGCGAGCGACTGACAGCCCAAAGTTTTGCCCGCTATCGCGAATTGAAAAAACTCGTGGCTGTGCCGGAAGGAACAATGCCGTTGGCGGATACGATTGACCTTGCACTGAAAGAAGATTTTTGCATGATCGGCTCTGATGGGGGAATTGAATATGAACCTCACGGCAACTCCCACCCACGGGGTGCAGGTTGTTTTGCTACGGCTATTCGTCATGCGTTGGATATTGGTATGCCGTTGGAGAAAATCCTGGAGAAGATAACTACTATGCCGCGCAATCTTATACTGCCCGCTCTCAAGGAGCGTGGGGTCCTGGCCGATGGTGCCTGGGCTGACCTGACTGTGTTTGATCCGTTACAGATCAAAGCCCGCGCGACTGTCGCAAATCCTAATCAGTTTTCGGAAGGTATTCACTCAGTGTGGGTAAACGGCAAGCTGGCGGCTGATAAAGGTGTCTTGCGTGCCGAGTCTGGTATGGGCATTCGCTACTAAAGCATCTTGACACCTTCAGGGTGCCTGACGCCTCAGCACTTCTTTTTCAGATGCTGATCATGATTTGTACCTTCGCCAGAACCGGTTTACGCTAATCCGTTAATGTCACAAAAGAAACTTCTCATCATCACCTATTACTGGCCGCCATCGGGTGGCAGTGGCGTGCAGCGGTGGCTGAAGTTTGTTAAGTACCTTCCGTCATTTGGCTGGCAACCCTTTGTCTTCACCCCGGAAAATCCTTCGTTTGAATTGCGCGATGACTCGTTGATGAAAGATGTGCCAGTGGAAGCAGAAGTTATCCGGCTGCCGATCTGGGAGCCTTACCAACTGTTTAAGAAAGTTGCATCCCTTTCGGGGAAGAAAGACCTGAAACAAATTGATATGGTTGCTACCGGAAAGAGAAGCTGGTTCCAGCGCATCAGCAGTTGGGTGCGATGTAATCTATTTATTCCGGATGCAAGAATTTTTTGGGTGAAGCCTTCTCTGGAGTTTCTTTCTGATTTTCTAAAGTCAAACGAAATCAACACCGTTATTACTACGGGCCCTCCCCACAGTCTGCACTTAATCGGGTTGAAACTCAAAAAGTTACAACCTTCCCTTTGCTGGGTGGCCGATTTTCGCGACCCGTGGAGTGAGTGGGATGTATTGGATTCCTTTTCACTGTCTGGGTTTGCGCGAAAGAAGCATCAGCGCCTGGAGCGCGAAGTACTGCAAACGGCAGACAAGGTCATCACCATTGCCCCATACCATGTTCAGCGATTGGAGCAACTGGGCGGAAGAAAGGTGGAGTTGATCACCAATGGGTTTGATGAAAGTGATTTTGCTGGAATCGTTCGGATAAAGACCTCTAAGTTTACTATTCGCCATATTGGTATGGTAGATGAGTTGCGCGACCCGCGCCCGTTTATGACAGCGGTTAAGCAGCTCGGTTTAGAAAAACCAGAATTCGGTAACGCGATAAAAATTGAATTCATTGGGGCTGTCAACTCCGCTTTTCGGTCGTATGTCGTAAGTGATTCTGTTCTATCAGTGTTTACGGAATTTTCACCTCCTGTGCCTCATGCAGAAA
>JAIENH010000736.1 GCA_019751475.1 Cyclobacteriaceae bacterium | reverse complement strand
CTGTCGTGTGCCCGGCAGATAGAGTTTCATCAACGAAGTCTTGTGGTGATCGCGATAGGGCTTGACCAATTTGCGTGCATCATCAAGGGATTGAATATTACTGCTTTCAAAAATCCCCGTGGCCGTTGAAAAAATCCGTGGGCTTGGCACTTCACCTGTATCCATCCAATCGGCATAGCCAAAAATTTCAGGACTGCTTTGCGGATCGCGCACCGTGGTGATACCAAAGGCGAGATTTGAATAAACACTGGGACATTCAGGCTCCCAAAGCTCAGGGCGCAACGTCCAGTGTGCGTGCACATCAACAAAGCCAGGGACGATTACTTTTCCAGAGACATCAAGCACCGTAGCTTCTTTAGGAAGTGCGACTTCACCTTGCTTGCCAATAGCCGCGATGCGATTGTTCGTCACCAAAATATCCGATGAAGGAATAATTTCATCGCCTTTCATGGTGATGGCCTTCGCTCCACGCAACACCACAGTGCCATTGGTTGTCTCTCGCGGTAATTCTATCGCAACACTCGTCTTCTTTACCGTAGCTGGATTATTCGCGAAAGCGCTATAAATCTGCGTGCCGACTACATAAGCCAACGATTTACCCGAAGGTGACCAGGCAAACGTGCGGGGCGAATCTTCCGATAACAATGAGTACGAATTCTTATCACCTGCGTTAAAAGTAGTTGCCTCAGCAGTCAAAAGAACCTTATAAAGCGATCCACTGGATAACGCTAGAGCAGATGTTCCATCACCTGCTGTTTTGAAAACGCGCAACGTGGGAATAACAAAAGGTGAATTGCCCGGTGCTATTTGCAAATGAGTCTTGCGATCGGTGCCATCCGTTTTCACGGAAATCAAACCCTCAGGGGCGGATAAGAAAATTCTTTCACTGGCAGTAGTAAAGTTTGGATGACGAGCATTGTTCGCACGCATAATTGAATTATGCATTCCGCCTTGAGCGGAAAGAGATACCAACTCGGTATCAGGTGGTCGCCATATCTCTTGGCTGGTAGGTCCACCGGGTATTGAGCGGCTTGTACCCAGTGGTGCGTAGAGAGCGAATACGCGCGAACCATCGGGTGACCACACAGGATCGATCCAAAAGCCAGGCTGCTGAGTAAGTCGCACCGGGGCCGACTCTCCTTTCGAACTTACTTTCCAGAGATGACCACCTTCCGGGCTCCAACTTGTATAGACAATCCATTTTCCATCTCGCGACCATGCAGGCATAAACTCGCGTGGTTGCTGCACATTGGTGAGTCGTTTTGTTTTGGAGTTGGCAAGATCGATCAGATAAATCCTTCCGAATGTGGAAAGCGCTGCGCGACCATCATCTGAAAGCGCAAGATGTTGAATGATTCGTGCCTTTACGGGACCATCGCCAATATGTTGCGGAAAATGAAGTCGCTCCGGCAACGTCATGGACACATCGGCTGAGAAGGGAATAAGGACGTCTTGTTTTGTCGCGATCGTGAGTTTGTGAATCTTTCCGCCAAATGCTGCAATCACATGCTTGCTATCCGGAGTGAAAGCATAATTCGGCAACACATCGCGTGAAGCGCGTGCCTCCAACTCGCTTCGCTGCATTTTGTCTTTCAGCCAAAATTCTGCCCCCGTGGCAAGCTCGCGACATTTTAGTCCAGCGAGTCCGCGGTTCTCAGCGGCATACACCAACCAGCGACCATCGGGCGATGTGAGAGGCTCTTCCGTATCGGTAGCGAGGTTACGCTTCATGATATGACTCACGGCACCGAGCCGCACACCATAAGCCCGCGGCTTCACAGAAGTGTAATACAATGAATTGCCATCCGCAGAAGTGTGCGCACCATAAGGGCCTGGTGCAGCCGAAGAAATAAGCGGAGAGCCGGGGCCGTTAGCATTTGCAATAACTTTCACGCCTTTACCCGTGCTAACATCAAAGCGCCAAAGTTCGGCTTCGCCTTTGGTAGTGCCCCCACTGCGAATGCCCTGACCATCTACCACGGTCGCGTAAATCATCTTTCCATCTGCTGACCATTCGGGTGAGACAAAAAACGGCCGCGTGAGTTTTGAAATGTTTTGAGGGTTTGAACCATCGGCTGCTGCTACCCAGATATTCTCTGAACCACTTTCATCACTGATGTAGGTAATTGACTTTCCATCCGGAGAGTAGCGCGGTTGAGATTGAAATGCGAGTCCCGTAGCAATCGGTAACGCTTTGCCACCTGTGATGGACATTTTGTAAATGTCTCCCACCAACTCAAACACAATCGTCTGTCCATTCGGTGATATATCAAGGGACACCCAGGTGCCTTCATCCACTGTGTAACTGATGGATCGTGTAGGCTGCGTGTAGGCTGGAATAAAGGCCAGCAGACAAATATTCACTATCCAAAATAGTACTACTCTCATAGAGACTGATATCTGTGGCAGTTTACATAACCAGACTTGTAAGTGCAATGGATTTTATTGGAAGATGGGTTTTGGACAATGATCCAAAATCACCGACCGTTACCAGTGCAAGACCTTACAAAAGATAGTGCTGCCTGTGGCTACACCATGAGCTATCTCAGACCGCAAGACTATCTCCTCTTTTCCTTTTGACACCGTGTATTCTACATGCGTCCCGAAGTAGCTTATATTCTTGACGATACCCTTTATACCAGCTTTATGAGCGATGGCAAAGTGATGAGGTCGCATGATTCGTAATTTTTTAGATGTCCTCAACTTGAAGGCTTTGCATAACGCTGGAGTTATCACCGTATAACTTCCGAAGAGCCCTGCAACATATTTATTGACTGGCTTTTCATACATTTCATATGCAGTTCCCTTCTGCACAATCTTGCCAGACTTCAACACAATAATTTCGTCTGCCCAGGGAAGTGTATCATCCGGATCGTGTGAAACCAAAATCACAGAAATGCTTAGCGACTTACGTATTTCATCAAGTACTTCTTTCAAGGTGGTTTTTACAATCCTGTCCAAATTAGAAAAGGGTTCATCGAGCAAGAGCAGTTTTGGTGAACCAATAAGCAGGCGACATAAGGCAATACGCTGCTTCTCTCCACCAGAGAGTTCATTGGTCTTCCGTTTTAGCAGTTTTCCGATGCGACACAAACCAAAAAGTTTAGAAGCTTGACGCGAAGAAAGATTGTTGGAATACGCCAGTATCTGTTCGACTCGAAGTGATTTCTGTAATTCAAAATGCTGCGGCAGGTAGGCAATGTGAGGATGACCTGGCACTAATGTATTGTGAGGCCCAATTACTTTTTCATTTTGGAAGAGCACTTCTCCCGAATCGGGCTGCTCAAGCCCTGCAATTATTCGCAGCAATGTTGTCTTTCCAGAACCCGTTTCACCCGCAATAGCCAGTTTTTGGTTTTCGAGCAGCGTGAGCGATACATTTTTTAACACCGGCCCCTTCTCATGCCGCTTCGAAACCTTCTGCACGGATAAAAAATACATCTTGATAGCTTTAATTTGCACAATATAAAAAGGTTGACCCTTCGATCAACCTTTTCTGTAGAAAACGGTTTGTAAGTAGCTTTACATACGCTCACCTAAATTAACACCTTCCAACTCGGGTTGTTTATTAAACGGTTGATTATACAATCGTTTGCCTGTCGCCTTGAAGAGTGCATTCGCCACAGCACCACCTGTGGGTGGCAAGGCCGGCTCTCCCAATCCAGTTGGATCAATGCCATTATTCACAAAGTGCACATCAATCTCAGGTACTTCCTTGAAGCGGATAAGTCTATACGAATTGAAATTCTTTTGCTCAGCCTCACCGTTTTTAAACGTCAGGCTGCCGAAGAACGCGTGACCAATGCCATCTACAATGCCCCCACGCACTTGTTGTAGCGCACCACTCATGTTAACCACCACTCCACAGTCGGCAGCCGCATGAACTTTCTTAAGCACCGGCTTATTGTTGATCATTTCCACCTCGGCTACCTGGGCCACATACGAGCGATGGGAGAAATATACACTGAAGCCC
>JAIENH010000596.1 GCA_019751475.1 Cyclobacteriaceae bacterium | reverse complement strand
GTAATGGCCGCATCTTCGTCCGCTCCATCATGGCATCAAGGTCTTTCTCAATTACCTGGTTAATGGTAACTGAAGCCCCAGAAAGTAAAAAACCTGAAATCGTTAGCACTACGAGTACCAGCCAATTCACATCGCCTCGGGTGGCAAGTCCGTAGCCAAATGCGCAAGAGAAAGCCACCAGCATAGAGAGCCTTGGCTTGAGTAACTCAACAAAAGCACGGGCCTTTGCAGGATTGGTGATGGTATGTGCGTTCGTAGAAGTCATGCTATGTATTTAACACGGCTGCCCGCGTTGTGTTCAATCGCAAGTACACTTGCAATGTCCATCCGAAGGTTACCACCGCCAGTAGCAAATGCACCGGCTGTAAGAACGCAGGAACGGATAAGTAAGCCATGCCTGCGCCCGTCAGAACGGAGAGCAAAATTAGCAGGAAAGGCACTCGGATTAAAGACTTTTCAACAGTTGTTTTCCGCAGTTTTAAGGCCAACACCACCATAAGGCCTAGCACCAGCCAGGAGAACGTACGGTGAATGATAAACTCCATACCGGCCTGGGTAATCCATTGATCGCGAGGAAATAAACTTGATACGCGATCGAGCGCCTCGCGTACCTGCGTACCCAAGAAGGTCTGGATCAAGAGCACGACCATTAAAGCCAGCAGCCAAGGGCGCAAACCACCTACAGCAGTCTGAGTAACGTTACCCGATGCATGATTCAGCCAGACCAAAATAGCTACGATTACAAGGGCTAAAAACATGTGTACGGTGATCGTCCAGGCGGTAAGGTTGGTAGACACTACGATAGAGCCAAACCATCCTTGAATAATCACCAGCACAAGGGTGGCCAACGAAGCGAGGTATATCGTCCGATGGGTCTTCCGGAGAGGCAATGATGCCAAAAAAAGTAGAATGATCAGGAAACCGATAATCACTCCTACTACCCTGTTCATGTATTCTACCCAGGTCTTTGTAGCGTTAAAATCTGCTTCAACCAAAATCTGCTTGTCATTCAGAATTTTAGAGGCAGTTTCATTCAATCCGATGAAAGAAAGATAGCGGGCAAACTTTTGATTTTTCTTGTCGCGGTAGGCAGCGTACTCGTCTTTGTAATTTTCGGGTAGCTGGTTTACCGATGTGGGTGGCACCCATTGACCAAAGCACTTAGGCCAGTCAGGACAGCCCATACCAGAACCCGTACTACGCACCACTCCTCCTACAAGTATTAAAAAATAAACAGCGACCAGGGTAGTTACGCAAAGTCTACGAAACCGGCTGATCACTGTTTGGCTCAAATTGGCGGAAGCCTTAGTGCTTCTTCTCCTCTACTACAATGGCGCCCGTGTTGCCCATCTCAAGCTTAATGAGATCGTTCTCATGCGGGAGATTAGACTCGGGCGTTTCGGAATATGGAATAGTCTGAGGAATATAATCTTCTTTAGCACCTGGCTTGCTGTAGTCATACGGCCAGCGATATACAGTCGGGATTTCGCCCGGCCAGTTACCGTGCTGAGGATTGCGTGGAGTAGTCCACTCCAGCGTAGTCGACTGCCAAGGGTTGGCTGACGCCAAACGACCGCGGAAAATGCTATGGAAGAAATTGAATAGGAAGATGAACTGTGCTGACAACGTAAGGATAGCAGCGACACTTACCAACATATTCAAATCCGCAAAAGAATTAAACGTCTCAAAGTTTGTCCACGAATAGTACCTGCGTGGGAAGCCGGCAATACCGATGTAGTGCATAGGGAAGAACACGAGGTACACACCCACAAACGTCATCCAAAAGTGAATGTAGCCCAATCGCTCATTCATCATACGGCCAAACATCTTGGGGAACCAATGATAGATACCTGCAATCATTCCAAAGAATGAGGCACTACCCATTACCAAGTGAAAGTGCGCCACTACGAAATACGTATCATGCAATTGAATATCGACTGCAGAGTTTCCGAGGAACAATCCTGTGATACCTCCCGTAAGGAAGAAAGAAACAAGACCAATTGAGAACAACATCGCAGATGTAAACCGGATGTTACCCTGCCACATGGTAGTGACATAGTTAAAAATCTTCACAGCCGAAGGCACGGCAATGATCAGCGTAAGCAAAGTAAAAATGGATCCTAGGAACGGATTCATACCTGTTACGAACATGTGATGCGCCCACACAATGAAAGACAGAATCGCTATGAAGAGCATGGAGCCCACCATGGCTTTGTATCCAAAAATCGGCTTACGCGAATTAGTTGCAATAATCTCGGACGTGATACCAAGAGCCGGCAGCAACACGATGTACACCTCAGGGTGACCAAGGAACCAGAACAAATGCTGGAACAGGATCGGGCTACCACCTACATGCGGCAATGCTTCGCCAGCGATGTAAATGTCAGAGAGATAAAAGCTGGTGCCGAAGCTGCGATCGAAAATTAACAGCAACGCGGCCCCGAACAATACAGGGAAAGAAAGCAATCCAATGATCGCTGTGAAGAAGAACGCCCAAATCGTAAGTGGCATACGTGTAAAGGACATGCCTTGCGTGCGCATGTTGATGATGGTGGTGATGTAGTTGATACCCCCCAGCAGCGTGCTCACAATAAACAGTGCCATGGAGATCAGCCACAGCGTCATTCCCAATCCAGAACCCTGAATGGCTTGTGGAAGCGCGCTCAACGGAGGATAAATCGTCCAGCCACCACCTGCAGGGCCGGTGGAGATGAAAAGAGAGGTAAACATGAACGCGCTGGACAAAAAGAAAAACCAGTATGACAACATATTCATAAACCCGGAAGCCATGTCGCGGGCACCTACTTGCAACGGAATAAGGAAGTTACTGAACGTACCACTCAAGCCGGCCGTCAACACGAAGAACACCATGATGGTACCGTGCATGGTAACAAGAGCCAGGTAAAATTCAGAGTCAATTTTTCCTTCAGGGGTAATCCAGCCACCCAACACCGGGCGCAGCCACTCTAAGTTGGCATCGGGGAAACCCAACTGAAGACGGAAGATCACAGAAAGAATACCACCGATCAACGCCCACGCCATCCCTGTTATCAGGAACTGCTTGGCAATCACTTTATGGTCCTGGCAGAAAATATAGTTCGTCCAGAAGTTACCGTGGTGCTCGTGATCATGTTCATGATCATCGTGGTGGTGTGCTTCGGTAGATACGTGTAAATCAACAGTTGCCATGGTACTTGGTTCTTATCTTAGTGATTGATCGATACTGATTTTAATTCGCCCAGCTTTTGCGAACCGTTGTCGGGTGCCATTCCGGACTTGATCATGGCAAACTCTCGCAGGTTAGCGGGCACTAATTTTAAATAATCCGGATTTTGCTTCAGCCAGGATTCCTGTGAAGCTCTCCACTTAGCATACGTCTCCTGATCTTCTACGACTACAGGGAACCTCATTGAGAAATGGCCTTTGCCGCAAATTTCGGTGCACGCCATTTCATAGTTGAAGTTCGGGTTGCCTGTCTCCTCACGCATTTGCTGTGTAGTCTTGTTAGGCACAAACTTAAATACGGTCTGCATGCCCGGCACAGCATCCATCTTCACACGGAAGTGAGGCAGAAACACACTGTGCAACACATCTTTCGCACGGATTTTCAACAATACTTCTTTGCCTACCGGTAAATGCAGCTCCAACGACTTAAAATCATCGAATGAATTCTTGTCAGAAAGATCAAGGCCAAATTCGTTAGAGGCATCGATCATTCTAAAATCAATTTTACCAAGCTCTTCGTCTTTAGGGCCGGGGTAGCGGGCCGTCCATGCGAACTGCTGACCTACCAACTCAATAACCGTTGCATCTTTCGAGGCTGGGCCGGTGATGTCATTCCACACGCGAAGGCCACGGAAAATCAACAGGGCCATCACCACTGCGGGGATCAATGTCCAAACAATCTCTAGTTTGTGACTATCGGCAAAAAACGTAGCACGTCTTTTTGCATCATATTGATACTGAAACGT
>JAIENH010000210.1 GCA_019751475.1 Cyclobacteriaceae bacterium | reverse complement strand
TTGAAGTTTGAAGTAACCGTACTTCGCCATTCAACATTCAACAATCACACTTCGCACTTCCCTTCAAATACAGAAGTTCGAATTCTGAGTGTCGAGTGTTGAAGTTTGAAGTAACCGTACTTCGCCATTCAACATTCAACAATTACACTTCACACTTCCATTGAAATGCAGAAGTTCGAATTCTGAGTGTCGAGTGTTGAAGTTTGAAGTAACCGTACTTCGCCATTCAACATTCAACAATCACACTTCGCACTTCCCTTCAAATACAGAAGTATGAATGCTGAATGTCGAGTGTTGAAGTTTGAAGTAACCGTACTTCGCCATTCAACATTCTGCATTCACACCTCACACTTCCCTTCAAATACAGAAGTTCGAATTCTGAATGTTGAGTGTTGAAGTTTGAAGTAACCGTACTTCGCTATTCAACATTCAACATTCAACAATCACACTTCGCACTTCCCTTCAAATACAGAAGTATGAATGCTGAGTGTCGAGTGTTGAAGTTTGAAGTAACCGTACTTCGCCATTCAACATTCAACAATCACACTTCACACTTCCATTGAAATGCAGAAGTTTGAATGTTGAATGTAAAAGTCTGAAGTTTGAAGGGATGGGACTTCGCTATTCAACACTCAACACTCGACAATCACACTTCACACTTCCATTCCAATTCAGAAGTTCGAATTCTGAATGTCGAGTGTTGAAGTTTGAAGTTCAGTTTTCTTTGAAATCTGTCATTTACTTCTCCCGCTTCAAGCTCCACTCATTATTCTGAGTTCGCAAAAATGTCTCGCATTCTTTAACCCACCTATCAAAATCAGCTTGGTACTGCACCGATTTTCCAGTGTCGATGAGTTGAGCGAGCCCGCCACCCATTTGTTCGTACTTGTACTCCATTTCTTTTGAGTTATTGGCCTCGGCATACGAAGCCACCAGCGCAATGAAGCTAATCATCATACCCAGTGGACTCATGTCCATAAAAAAACCAAAAGAGGGATTGAATTCTCCAATCATTTTGCAAATCCCCCACACAATGGAGACGGACAAGAAAAGTAACGTGAGCGTTTTATAAATACGGATGCGGTGGGTGAAATATTGCTTCTTTTTTTTGAAGTATGCGAGTTGATCGTCAAGTCGGTGTATGCGGTAATAGTTGATTTTTTCACTGATGGAAAAAAAAATTATTTTTTGTTTGAGGCCAATTAGTTTGGATGTATTAATCAGTTCGCCTTGCCAAGCTTCTGGCGCTAGCCGTTGGGTATATGATTCAAATTCACTTTCGGTATAGGGTCCAAAACGATTGTTCTCCGACCAGTAGTTGAAAAGGTAAAACCAAATTTCACTTCTAATCTGTTCGGCCTTTGCACGGCTATTCGTCCATTGGCTCAAACTTGTTTTATCAGAAAGTTGCAGTTGCAATGTTAAGAAAGCACCCGCTGCCGAGATCACCAGCGACACCATGCGAACGATTTGGCCATTGCCCATCAAAAAATGATCGGGTACAGTAACAAACGCATCGAAGAAGGCCACGGTGGCTAAAATGATCAGCGTCATTTTCAATCGCTTTCTCCATCGACTTTGAAACCGCGTGGCGTGAGCATCGAGCGTACCAAACAGCGGCACCAGCAGTTCTATTTTTTTGATGTCACTTAGTTGTGCCAATGTATCATCTGGCCAAATGACTTGAACAGGTATATTTTTTTTCTTGATCTTTTCAACAAAATGAGCGGCACCTCCTTCCACTTTTGTTTCATGGGGGCGCATCAATGCCATAGCGGTTACTTGGCATAGGGTAGCGTTGCCATGGTTGATGGCGTACGCCAACATTTCGTCATTGCAATACGTATAGGCCGCGGGGCCAGGCTGCGCTGGGTGGAGATATTTGACTTCTCTAGCAGATGATAGAATCCGTTCAAACTCGGCACGCCAGGCATCGGGGTTTTCATCTGCTTGTCCCTTTAGATAATTAACCGATTCGGCAATGAATGTTTCTTTTTCAAACGGAATAAAAACCACGAGTGCAATTTTCCTTCGAATCATTTCTGCTGCGAATAGCATGTCGGCACCCGCAGCAAGGCTGGAGATGGCCAGCGTGTACGACTGTGTTTGCAGGGCCTGGTCGATGTAGGCGGCTAACAACTTGCGCGCATCGTCTAAGGAATGATGCGGGAAGCGCTCATCAGCACGGTCGGCCGCATCCAGCAAATGTCCGGTGAAGAGCAATACGTATTCCTGAGCCATAGCGGGGTCTAGAGTCGCTAAAGTAACAATTTTCCCTCGAAAGATTGATTTCTCGTTAGACCCTCGCGGAAAAGTATTTCACCCCTTTCGTCCTCGCTTAGCCCCTGTTCGTCCTTGCCTTGTTGAATCAATCAGTTTCTTATGTATTTTGGTCGTAAGGCTGTAAAATATCTTCAAAGACCTACTAAAAAATTATCATGAGAAAGCCAGTGCTCGTTTCTTTTTTGGGATTTATTTTCTTTTTGGTGAAGACGACTTTCTTCAAAAAAAGCAGGCCGTAATGAAAAACCACTCCGTCAATAAGAATTGGAAGCAAATTTAAACAACCATATATAACCAAACCATAAAATGAAAAAATTAGTCAAAGCATTTCCACTTCTTATAGTTGCAATGGCACTTCTTACATCTTGTAACGAAAAAAGTAATTCAACAGACAACACCTCTTATGGCGATGCCACCAAAGAGTTAATGGTTATGGTAAACAATGACACTCTACTAAAGTCTCTGTTAGTTTCATCCATCCAAAAAGCCAAAGAAATAAACCCTGACTCTGTCACCAACCCCGCTCAATCATTAGAGCAATATTATGCGTTTGTCTCCAAAGCCGAATCGTCAATGCCGTGGGGATATTATATGACTGACCACAAACTTCCTTCCACCTTTGAACATATTTTTCAATCGCTAGGTGCTTTTTATTTTGTGATTGACCAGCCTTTAGCACAATTAGAAGGCAAGGGTCTATTTCATAATTCACTTCAATATGATGAGCCGTTTGCTAAATGGCTGACAACTTTTAATAAGTCTTGGCAAAAATATCTTGATTCTGAAAAATCGTGGAGTGATGAATATTACAAAATAGTTGCAAGCGACCCTGCGTTTGGTTTGCAAAACGGGTGGTATGAAGACCCTAAAAATTGGAAAACCTTTAATCATTTTTTTGCAAGGCACTTGAGTTCAGTATCAGCAAGACCTATCGCGTCACCAGAAGATAATTCTGTCCTTGCGTCCTATGCCGATGCTGTACCTCAGGGTGTGTGGGCTATTGACAGCAGTTCTACTATTGTAGATAAAGAAGGCGTAACGGTTAAGTCTGCCCACATAAAGCATATAACAAAATTATTGGGCGATGATAGTCAGTACAAAAATGCTTTTGCAAATGGAACATTTACGCATTCCTTTTTAAATGTCAACGACTATCATCGGTATCATTTTCCAATGAGTGGAACAATCAAAGAAGTGCGCATCATTCAAGGCTTGAACCCAACAGGCGGTATTATTACGTGGAGTTCCGATAAAAACAAATATGAATTTGACCCTTCATCTACAAATTGGCAAATGTTGGAAACTCGTGGTTGTGTTATCTTAGATACGAATGATTACGGTTTGGTTGCATTGCTACCGATAGGAATGTCAGCGGTAGGTTCGGTAAATTTTGAGCAAAGTGTAAAAGTTGGGCAAAAGGTAAAGAAAGGAGATGGGTTAGGTTATTTTCTATTTGGCGGTTCTGACTTCATCATGATTTTTCAAGACAAAGTCAGACTTACATTGGACGCACCAAAAGAAAGCAATTCAAATTATTACAAACACTTGTTGATGGGAGAACGACTTGGACATTTGACGATTAATAAATAGTAGCAGAACATTTATAGTTTTTCACTGTTGTCCGACTAAAATATAGAATTGCAAAATAACTATGTTTTCATATGGGACTCGCATGATTTTTTTAAAT
>JAIENH010000412.1 GCA_019751475.1 Cyclobacteriaceae bacterium | reverse complement strand
CTGATAGCAAGAAAATACAACTGATTGAAGAAGTATTGAGACTCGATGACAACATTGTTCTTAAAGAACTGGAATCAATATTGAAGAAATCAAAAAAGGCGGGGTCTTCAAAAAAAAGTCGTGCACACGATTTTCTTGGACAATGGAGTAGATCAGATGCAGTGTTAATCGAGAAAGCAATAGCCGATGGGTGCGAGCAAATTCAAGCAGATGAGTGGCGGTAAATTTTTATTGGATACCAACATCATTACTTCTTGGTTGAAGGGGGAGAAAGAAATTGCCGACCACATTGAGAAAGCATCTGATGTTTATATTCCAATAATTGTTTTGGGAGAATTATACTATGGAGCAGAATACTCTACACAAGTACAAAAGAATATTGCTGTTGTGAGAAAACTATCAAGCCAATATAAAGTTCTTTTAATTGATAAGGCCGTAACTATCGAATACGGAAAAGTAAAAGCTGCACTTCGTGTGAAGGGTGCGCCAATCCCGGAAAACGATATTTGGATTGCAGCGATTGCCCTTAGCAACAACCTACCTTTAGTTACACGAGATAAGCATTTCAATGAAGTCGGAGGACTAAAATTCAAAGCTTGGTGAAGTAAGATGCCATCCACCCCCATCAGGCGCAAGTCTTCTGCACGTGTGTGAACAAGCGCGAGACGTGTGCCTTGGTTTTCCGATAGCCTCATTTGTAAAAAAGATTTCAATCAACGTAGTTGGTTGAGCCGCACATACAAAATACACAGCCAAGGCAAACTGTAGTT
This sequence comes from Cyclobacteriaceae bacterium, assembly GCA_019751475.1. GTDB lineage: Bacteria > Bacteroidota > Bacteroidia > Cytophagales > Cyclobacteriaceae > ELB16-189. The sequence goes on along the minus strand of JAIENH010000412.1, from coordinate 3,166 downwards.
TAGGTTTGTTTTGTTAGGCACAAGTGAGCCGTGCTAACATGCCACGCACAACACTTGCGCCATTGCATCATAATACTCAACCACATAGGCATAGTTCACATAGACGTTTTGCAAAAAGCTATGTTTCCTAGGTTTCTCCTATGTTCAAAATAAGATGCGTTTGCGCTACACGAAGCCCTTTCCAGCTTGCGGCACAAACCCCTCATGCGTATCTTTAAACCTATGCTTCGCCTCCTGTTTTTCGGCTTGATTCTATGCTTCTCGGCACAGTCTGTGTGGGCGCAAGACAAGGAGGTAGAGAAAGCAAAGACGGCTGTCAGCCGTCAAGACTCCACGCTGAAAGCTGAGCAACAAAAAATAAAATCGTGGGAGACTAAAGCCAACCGCAAGTTGGATAGTATTCAGGCGCTGGGTAATATTCAGCACTTCAAAGACTCCATCAAAATCCTCACCTGGGCCGACAGTCTTAAACAAAAAATCAACAGCGGCTTCTCTGCGCAAACGGGTGCCGTGAACCGCAAGATCGATAGTTTGAAAAACTTAAAATTGCCGACCACGGGAGTTCAACGAAAGGCAGATAGTCTGCTCCGCAAGAAAGATCAACTCATCGGAGAAGTAAATGGCAAGCAGCAGGAACTTCAGCAAAAAGTAACGGGCCGCTACAAAAAGTGGGAGAGCGGTGTGCGCAGCACAGTGAAACTTGATTCCATCGGTGTGGGTCAATCCGGCATTGGTAATAAAATCCCAGGAGCTAATCTCAGTGACCCATCCAGCCAACTTTCAATACCGGGCATGCCTGCCGAAGCGAAAGCGAAGGCAGGGATGCCATCACTCAATCAAAAAGATTTTACTAGCCTCGGCCTATCACCCGATCTCGCGAAAGCAGGCGGCAACTTGTCAATACCTTCTGTCGATCAACTCGGATCGTGGGACAAACAACTGTCAGACATCACCAAGCCGTTGGACCAGGTGAACGGCCAGGTAAAACAATACTCATCCGCATTGAAGGACCCATCAAAAGCAGCCGAGGGTGCCGTAGGTCAGTTGGGCGATGTGAAAGGACTAAACAAAGAGATTACCGATGCAGACAAGCTTATGAAAGAAAATCAGGCCATGCAATTGGCGGAAGCAATGAAGAATCCGGAGGCGATGAAAGAGGAGGCCAAGGAGCAAGCCATGAAGCAGGCGGTAGATCACTTTGCAGGCAAGGAAGACATTCTGCGGGGCGCCATGGATCAGATGGCGAAGTACAAGAAGAAATATGAGTCGCTGGATGATCTATCGAAAGTGAAGAAAGAACTGTGGATGCCAATCAATACACTGCGGGGCAAGCCCTTCCGTGAACGCATTCACTTCGGGCTGCATGCGGGCCTTCGCGTTACCAAAGACACTATTGTCGTTGATTTCTTTCCAAACGTTGGCTACTACATTACGGGTCGATGGGAAGCTGGTGTGGGCGCCATCTACCGTGTGAAAGAGGTACGCAAAGACTGGTCATTCGATCAGCGCTACCCGGTGTGGGGCCTTGCGGGCTTCACGTCTTTCAAACTGATCAAGTCAACGCGCATACGCATTGAAGCAGATGTAGTGAATGATCCCACCTTTCAAAAAGGTGTTGATGAACCTATCGGCCGCCAGTGGCGATGGGTGTGGCTGGCAGGCATTCAAAACAATTTTAAAATCAGCAAGACTGTGACCGGCAACGTGCAGATGCTGTATAACTTCGACCGCAAAGTGAAAGATGGTTTCCCCGAGCGGTTAGTGCTGCGCTTTGGCGTGCAGTACCGCTTGCCGCAGAAGAAGGTGAAGTGATAGGGACAAGTCAAACTTCTCCCATACAACTACAATTGTTATTAAATTTCTACGTCACCCACCGAAGTGTCTCTCCACGCAGTGGATTTCTGAATTCTGTATTTTGGTCCTGAGAGGCCTTCCACTGTTTTTTTAATTCGTAATACCAACGCGCCTGCGCATCGGGCTCTCCTACCAGCATCAGGGTCGGGTCGTTCTCCAGGCCTTTCGCCAATTTGTAAAATACATCGACATCCTGACCTATGAATGTTTTACCCAGGCTCTTCAACGGCCACCAAAGCCATCGCGTAATGGCCAGAGAAGAATAAAAGAAATGATTTAGCTCGGTGGATGTTTCGTTGATGGGTGTAAGCGTAGTAATAGAAATGACTTTGTGCTTCTCCCCGATTGAGATGTGCTCCAGCCGGTTACCCGGAATGTCAAAAAATATTTCGGTGGATACATCGCCCTTCAATACTTTATAACCTTTGGAGTTGGCGGAGGGCGCATGGCGCACCATCTTAAAGCCCAGCGGTGTTGGTTCAAAGTTTTTCGTTTTTAGTTTCAACGACTTGGCTGACCGCCAGAACCAGGATTGGTGTACAAACGTAACGTGTGCCGGATCGATGAGGCCGATCACCGAATGGTCGATGTTGGTGGGCAGCACGATGGACTCTACATGCAAAAATTTCTGATCAGCCGTGAGGTGCATGTCAGGCACAGCAGTTTTCACCTCAACATTCGGACTTAGTTTCTCCGGGATGTACACCCAAACGGTATCATGAATTTCAGACACAGGGAATTTCCACGCGCGTATCTTGCTGATATCGGCTTTGCTATCGGGTGGCATCGCAGGAATATTCTTGCACACGCCTTGCGAATCAAATTCCCAGCCATGGTAGCAACACTGTATGTTGCCATTGGCAAGCACGTGCCCATCAGACAGTGGCACTCCGCGGTGAGGGCAATTATCTTTCAATGCAAAAACACTCCCGGCTGCATCGCGACCAAAGACGATGCGCTCGTTGGCGATGGTGCGGTGCACCAGCTTGCCCGGCTTGAGCGCTGCGCCCGGCAGTGCCAGGTACCACATGTTTTTTAGAATCAGGTCTTTCGTTGGTTCGGCCATGAAAGGATTTTTTTATTTCAGTAACAACTATGCTTTTATGGCTGTAGCTTCAATTTCAACCAGGTAGTCAGGATCGATCAACGCACTTACCTCCACCATAGTGGTGGCAGGCTTAATCGTTTTAAAAAATTGTGCATGGCCCCGACCTACTTCTTCCCACTTGCTGATGTCGGTTACAAACATGCGGGTGCGCACCACATCCTGAAGCGTGAAGCCCGCCTGCGCCAATACCTTCTCAATCTTTTG
>JAIENH010000013.1 GCA_019751475.1 Cyclobacteriaceae bacterium | reverse complement strand
TCACTACCGACCACGGCACTATCCGTGTGAAAAAACCTTTTAAAATTATTGGCGACCGGGCAGTGAACTCCAACCTCCGCTACAAGCAAGGCAAGAACCTTGGCTATGAAGGCGACAAGGTTATGGCTACGTCCAAGCCGGAGCGCTTCTTCCTCCCGAAAAACAACGTGTCAACCAGCTATGTCTTTGCGGTAGAAGATCAGTTTTTCGCCTATCCGAACAACTATAATTATTATGTAAGCCTTTATAAAGACACCTTTCAACACGGGGGCATCAGCCTGGAAGAAATGATCATTCCCATAATTTCACTATCTTCGAAGAATGCCTGACGGGTGGCATACAGTAGGAAACGGAGAGAGGGTTTCCCTCGAAGGGTTGGCATCGGCTGCGGATGAATTGATCAAAGCAGCTATGCAACACAATGTCTGGCTATTCTTTGGAGAAATGGGCTCTGGAAAAACTACGCTGATAAAGAAAATTTGCTCCCGCCTTGGTGTTACGGACACGATGAGCAGCCCTACTTTTTCACTGGTAAATGAATATGCCGCAGGTAAGAAAACTATATATCATTTTGACCTTTATCGTCTCAACAATGAATTGGAGGTGGCCGATATCGGCATGGATGAGTATTTCGGCTCCGGAAATCTTTGCCTGATTGAGTGGCCTGAAAAACTCGGAACGCTCACGCCTCCTGAAAATTTTAAAATACGACTAACGCCCTCGGGCCCCGATCACCGGGTAATTGAGTATCAGCGATCATGACAGCAAAAACAAAGACCGGTTTCGAGACGCTTGCAAAAGCCAGCATCTATCCACAAGAGCTTTTGATGAAACAGAAGAAAAGTAATCATACTTTCTTTATCGGTCTGCCCCGCGAAATTTCCCTCCAGGAAAATCGCATCAGTCTCACGCCCGATGCGGTGGGCCTGCTGGTCAACCATGGTCACGAAGTGTGGGTAGAGACCAAGGCCGGTCTGGGTTCTCGTTTTCAAGATAAGCAGTACAGTGAGGCAGGCGCAAAGATTGTCTATTCCGCCCAAGAAGCGTATAAAGCAGATATCATTTTAAAAATAGAGCCACCCACGCTGGAGGAGATGGAATTTTTTAAACCGGGTCAGACGCTCATTTCAGCCCTGCAGGTAGGTCATTTGAAAAAAGACTTCATTGACGCGCTTCTTCATAAACGCGTCACGGCACTGGCGTGGGAATTTATTGAAGACAAAGTAGGGGGCATGCCCATCATTCGAAGTATGAGCGAGATTGCCGGAAGTACCGTCATGCTCATTGCTGCTGAGTACTTAAGCTCCATTCACGATGGTAAGGGAATTATTCTTGGGGGAATAACAGGTGTGCCACCTACCAAAGTAGTTATTATCGGGTCGGGCACGGTGGCCGAGTATTCGGCACGGGCTGCATTAAGTTTGGGTGCGGAGATACAAGTGTTTGACAATCATCTTTACAAACTCAGGCGCATTAAGCATACGCTGGGTCACCAATTTTATACATCCACTATTGATACGGCCACGTTGGGTGAAAGTCTCCGTTCAGCAGATGTCGTAATTGGTGCGCTGCGTGCGGAGAAGGGCCGCGTGCGTCATGTGGTGTCTGAAGAGATGGTGAGTCACATGAAGCCCAACTCATTGATCATTGATTTAAGTATCGACCAGGGTGGATGCATTGCTACTTCTGAAATTACAACCCACTCCAAACCTGTGTTTCGCAAATATGATGTGATTCATTATTGTGTACCCAATGTGGCTTCGCGTGTGGCGCACACGGCCACAACTGCTTTAAGTAATATTTTTACGCCTACCATTTTGCGGGCAGCCGAAGAGGGTGGGGTGGAGGAAATGATTTTCTCGCACAAATGGTTTATGCGGGGTGTTTACACGTATAAGGGGGGATTGACGAATGAATCTGTGGCGCGTAAGTTTGGTATGAAATTCAAAAATATTGAGCTGCTGTTGGCAGCGCGGGTTTAATGCAATTGCTCGTTATGAAAAGAACAATTTTACTTTTTCTTTTCACTCTTATGTTTATAAATGCTTTTTCGCAATGGGCTATTCCACGGCAAATGCGTGCAGAAAATACGCTTGATAGATTATCGGATCGAAATGGTCTTGGTTCAAATGATTTGCTCTATGGCTTGCCGCCCTCTCCGGGTGGAGTAAAAGGCTCTTTTTACCTGAACGACCACTGGAATATTGCCAATATTATGCTGGTTGATTCGGAAAAATTGCTGGAAGGCTATGCAGTGAAGTACAACCTGAAAGATGAAGAACTGGAAGTAAGATCTAAAACCGGAATTAAAATCCTGGATGCCAAAAAGATTAAAAGCCTGGTGTGGAAGGACTCGCTTACCCAATCGGTCAGGTACTTTGTAAACGCAGGTGACTATACAGAAGAGGGTACGCCACTTCGCGGTTTGTTGGAAGTAGTGGCAGATGGTAAGATGCCGTTGTTGAAACGAACGTACACATCACTTCAAGATCCTACCTACATACCTGCCTTCGATGTGGGAAGTCGTGATGCAAAAATCCTGAAGAAGACAGCCTTCTATCATGCCTCAGGAAATGTGCTGACGAAGGTCACCAACAAAAAGAATTTGTTAGCGTCTTTCGGTGACCAGTCTGCTGATATGGAAAAATACATGAAGGTCAATCAATTGTCTGTCAATAAAGAGCAGGGTCTGATGCGCATCTTTGAGTATTACAATTCCAAATTCAAGGAATAAATTAAACCAAGGTGCCTTCACAGCTTGGAGGTGCCTGACGCCTCTGGCCGGATCAGTTTTACTTTAGCAGATTTTTTAGATTTTCTTCCAGCGCTTTTATTTTCGATTCAGCATCTGCTTTCTTTTTGCGCTCGAGTTCGATCACTTGAGGAGGAGCACCCTTCACAAATTTTTCGTTAGACAATTTTGTATCTACAGAGGCAAGAAACCCTTTGTGGTATTCAATCTCCGACCGGATTTGCGCGGTTTCCTTCTCAACGTCCACCTTGCCGACCAGGGGCACCAGGAATTCATGCGTACCTATCATAAATCCTGATGCTTGCTCAATCGTTGTTGAGGCTGTGTCTATCCGCTCAAGGTTGGCAAGTTTTTTTATCACTTCTATGAAAGCAGGAGAGAGTATTCCCGGTGTTTTGCTGATCAGGGTTAAGGCCTCTTTGGGCGACAGTCCTTTTGAGCTTCGAATGTTTCTCACTTCACTTACTACAGCAAAAGAGAGAGTCGCTTGCTCTAATAGCAGTTGATTGTATTTTTTAGCTACCGGCCACTGAGCCGTGATGATGCAATCTTTTTCACTTCGCTCACGCAATTCATGCCACAGCTCTTCGGTGATGAAAGGCATAAACGGATGCAACAATTTTAACACGCTTTCAAACAACCCGATGGTGGCGGCATGTGTGACTGTATCGATAGGCTTTCCAAATTCCGGCTTGATAATTTCAAGATACCACGAGCAGAAATCATCCCACACTAATTTGTAGAGTGAGTGAAGTGCGTCTGATAGTCTGAATTTGGAGAAATGATCTTCAATTTCGGTAATCGACTGATGAAGTTTGGACTCAAACCACTCAATAGCAATCGCGTTCTCAATAGGTTGTGTTGCTTCAACTGTATCCCAGCCTTTCACCAGTCGGAAGGCATTCCATATTTTGTTGGCAAAATTTCTTCCCTGCTCGCAAAGCTTTTCGTCAAACAATAAGTCATTGCCGGCAGGCGAACTAAACAGCATACCTGTGCGCACGCCATCCGCCCCATAGTTGGTGATCAGATCCAGCGGGTCAGGTGAGTTGCCCAGCGACTTCGACATTTTTCTTCCCAACTTATCCCTCACAATGCCCGTGAGGTACACATCCTCAAAAGGTTTTTGATCCATGTACTCATAGCCGGCAATAATCATTCGCGCTACCC
>JAIENH010000179.1 GCA_019751475.1 Cyclobacteriaceae bacterium | reverse complement strand
CACCTTAATTTTAGATTTTTAGAAGTAGATTAAGATCATGTGGCAAAGATTGTTACAATACCAGATGAGACGGTAATAAGTAAAATCTATCTTATCCGAGGACAAAAGGTAATGCTTGATAGAGACCTTGCAGAGCTCTACAACGTTACCACCGGGAACCTCAACAAGGCAGTTAAGCGAAACTTGTTACGCTTCCCTGATGACTTTATGTTCCAACTAACTGAAAAGGAGTTCAAAAACTTGATATTCCAAAATGGAACATCAGGTTGGGGTGGAACAAGAAAGCTACCCTACGCGTTCACTGAACAAGGAGTTGCCATGCTGTCAAGTGTTTTAAACAGCGAGCGAGCCGTATTAGTGAATATTCACATCATAAGAGTGTTCACACGCATGCGAGAAATGCTATCAACACACAAAGATGTATTGTTAAAACTGGAACAGTTGGAAAGAAAGGTAGTAAAGCAGGATGATGATATTAAACTGATCTTTGATTACTTGAAAGAACTGTTGAGTCCTAAAACAGAACCCATTCGCAAAATTGGATTTAAACACTCAAAGGAAGATTAGTTGAAAACGGAAAATTCCTGCTTGTGAATATCCCCTTTCCTTCCATTCGCTTTTGAATTCCGTAAGAAATCTCGCCTCATATTCTTACTTTTGCAATCCAAAACAATTCCATTTAAAGGTTAACTGCCTTTCAGGATGAGCAAAATAATAGAACTACAACTCACGCCCGAGCAGGCGTTTGATCAGGCCCGCTTCCAGCAGTTCATCAGCGAACGGCTGAAGCTATCCGATGCAGATGACAGGGCATTTCGCCTCTTAAAGCGCTCTATTGATGCCCGAAGCCGGCAGATCGTTGTCAATGTTGTAGGCGAAGTAGTTTCCAAGGACGAGCAAAAGAAACTCATCACGTATCAACGTTCGTATCCAGCGGTTTCACCTGCCAAGTCGGTCATCATTGTAGGGGCAGGCCCTGCCGGTTTGTTTGCTGCCCTGCGATTGCTGGAGTCCGGCATTAAGCCCATCGTCATTGAGCGAGGTAAAGACGTACAGTCACGCAGGCGTGATATTGCCGCCATCAACAAAGAGCACGTTGTAAATCCGGAGTCCAACTATTGTTTTGGTGAAGGTGGGGCCGGCACGTATTCGGACGGGAAGTTGTACACCCGCTCTACTAAGCGCGGTGATGTGCGGAAAATACTGGAAGTACTCGTGGCCCATGGGGCTGTGGAAGAAATCTTGTACGATGCGCACCCCCACATCGGCACTAACAAGTTGCCACCACTCATACAGGAAATGAGGTCTATCATTCTTCAGGCTGGTGGCGAAGTGTTGTTCAACACAAAAGTCACTGATGTAGTCGTGTCATCAGGCGTGATGAAAGGTGTAGTCACCGATTCAAGAATGACGTTGCTTGCAGACGCAGTGATTCTTGCCACGGGCCATTCAGCCCGTGATATTTTTGAATTGCTTCACGCACGAAACATTCTCATTGAAGCCAAGCCCTTCGCCATCGGAGTGAGGGTAGAGCACCCGCAGCAACTGATCGATCAGGTGCAATATCATTGTGCTGTGGATCGTGGCCCTTACCTGCCAGCCTCGTCTTACTCGTTGGTACACCAGGTTCCATCCGAAGGAAAGACGCGGGGAGTGTTTTCGTTTTGCATGTGTCCGGGTGGATTCATTGTTCCGGCTGCCACCGCACCAGGCGAGGTGGTGGTCAACGGCATGAGTCCTTCGCGCAGAGATTCGTGCTATGCCAATTCGGGTATCGTTGTAGCGATAGACTTGCCAGACCTGAAGGGGTTTGAAAAGCACGGCCCCTTGGCGGGAATGTATTTTCAAAAAGAAGTAGAACAACGAAATTGTGCACTCGCAGGCGGCAACCAAACGGCTCCGGCCCAGCGTTTAGTTGACTTTGTGAATAGAAAAGTTTCGGCTTCCTTACCGGAGACATCTTACCAGCCGGGCTTGACCTCGCAACAAGTCTGTGATGTTTTTCCGGAGTTTGTATCGCACGCTTTGCGCGAAGGGTTTAAGAGTTTCGGAAAGAAGATGAAAAACTACCTGACCAACGAAGCCCAGGTAGTAGGAGTGGAGAGCCGCACGTCTTCACCAGTGCGCATCCCGCGCGACAAAGAAAGCCTGGAGCATCCTCACATTGCACGCCTGTTTCCCTGTGGTGAAGGTGCCGGTTATGCGGGCGGCATTGTTTCGGCAGCCATGGATGGGGAGCGCTGTGCCGAGGCAATTGTTAGCAAGTATTTTTCCTAACGGCATCATTACTTTTGTACAAATGAAGAAGACAGTCATCATCGGGGCATCCACCAATCCTTCGCGCTATTCGTTTTTGGCAGCCGAGATGCTTACGGACTACGGGCATGAAATTGTTCCTGTCGGAATTAAGAAAGGCAGTGTGTCAGGAAAGCCAATTCTTGACTTGCGACAAAAACCACCGGTGAGTGATGTGGATACCGTAACGCTTTACATCGGACCTCAGCATCAGCCGGAGTGGGTGGATTACATTCTTGGCTTAAAGCCGAAGCGCATCATTTTTAATCCGGGCACGGAAAACGATTCGCTGATGAAGCAGGCATCCCGCCAAGGGATTGAGACACTGGAAGCCTGTACGCTGGTGATGCTGCGCACACGCCAATACTAAGTCAACTTATTTAGCAGCAGCTGGTGGGTATTTGGCGATGGCATTCATGCAAATGATTTTCCATTTGCCATCTTTTTTCTCCAACACGCGCACCTGGCTGGTCTCGTCTTTATCAATTTCATCTTCTACGCGTTGTAGAAACCGCACATAGGCGCCATTGCCATACACGCGCACTTCCTGCCACACGTTGGTGATCTTTGATCGTGAGGGCTTTTGTGTGCGAAAATATTCGTCAAACGTCTTGTCGATGTTGGCCCATCCGTCAACGAAGTTGGTGCCGGTGGAGTCTGAATACGACCAATACGAATACGTGGCGGGTAGCCAGGTGTCCGTCCAGGACTTACGGTCTACATTCATGAATGACTCGGTCTCCTTGGCCACAACGGCCTTGATAGCCGACTTTTCTTTGTCATCCTGAGCAGCAGTACGGCCGGTAGCAAACAAGCAGACGGCCAGCAAAAGGGTCGCAGTGGATTTCATACAATGGGTAGTTTGGTAGGCTCAGGAAATGTAGTAAAAACATGCGAAAAATCAGCTTTTTTGTCTTAATAAATTTTGCACCTTGGGTCATAATTCAACCAATACTTTAGTCAGTCAATAAACCCCTACGCGTATGCTTACCGATGAAAAACTCATTCATATAAAGGACTTCCTGGTGAAGCCGGAAACCGACATCCGCCTAAAGGATTACGATACCAAATACATGGGCGAGACCCTCAACAAAAAGGACTCAGAAACCTTGCTGGATATGAGCCGCAAGCAATTGGCCGAAATTCAAGACAAACTCTATGCCCACAACAAGTATTCTGTGCTTATCATTTTTCAGGCGATGGATGCGGCCGGAAAGGACGGGGCTGTGAAACATATCATGTCGGGATTCAATCCACTGGGTGTGAAAGTGTACAGTTTCAAAGCACCCACCTCACACGAACTTGACCACTACTATTTTTGGCGCCACGAAATGGCTCTGCCGGCCCGTGGTGAAATTGCCATTCATAACCGCTCGCACTATGAAAACGTGCTGGTGACACGCGTGCATCCAGAGTATGTGCTGAGTGAGAATATTCCCGGCATCGATTCGTTGAAGAGTATTGACAAAGACTTTTGGGAGCAGCGGTTTAAGCAGATCAGGCGCTTCGAGAAAAACCTGACTGACAACGGTACGGTAATCATGAAGTTCTTCCTGAACGTCTCCAAAAAAGAACAGAAGAAGCGCTTCCTGGAGCGCATAGAAGATCCAAGCAAAAACTGGA
>JAIENH010000257.1 GCA_019751475.1 Cyclobacteriaceae bacterium | reverse complement strand
AAAGACAATGGCATTGGCAAACAAAATAATGGGAGTGCCAAAGGAACAGGTTTTGGTACGGAACTAGTACATTTATTGGTTCAGCAACTTAATGGCAACCTCAGCATAGAGGTGCAAGACGGAACGGCTATCAACATTCACTTTAACTATACCAAGCGCTGATGGACGCGATTAAAATTTTGATTGTAGAAGACGAGATGATTATTGGCGCGAAGATTTCGATGCAGTTGGCGGCATTGGGTTATGAAGTCTCGGGCATTTTGCCGCGTGGCGAAGATGCCGTGGTGCATGCGCAAGAAAACAAACCCGACATTGTGCTGCTGGATATCAATCTGAAAGGCAAAATAGATGGCATTGAAACGGCTATACAACTTCAACAAAAGGGAGACGTGCCAATCATCTATCTGACAGCCAACGCAGACGATGCCACCTTCAATCGAGCGAAAGCTACGAAGCCGTATGCATTTATCGCCAAGCCATTTAAGCAATTGGATTTGCAACGAGCCATCGAACTCACCATCAGTCGCATGGCAGAAAATGAAAATGGAACGGTGGCCTCCGCAGAAACAGATGATGAGCCTACGTTTATATTAAGCGACCGTATTTTTGTGCGGCAGAAAGAAAAGATGACCAAGATTATGCTGGCCGATATTCAATACATTGAAGCCGATCGAAATTACAGTCACATTTTTTCTGGTGACAAAGAATACATTTTAACCGTTACCCTGAAAGCGATTGAAGAGAAACTTTCAACTAAAACTTTTCTGCGCCTCCATCGCTCATTCATTGTGAATATGGCACATGTAGATGAAGTGACGGAAGAACACGTACTAATAGGGCAAAAGAAAATTCCTATAGGCAATGGCATGAAAGAAGTGCTGTTGAAAAATATGAAAACGCTGTAGCTCTAAACCTTTTCTATATTTCTATGTACCTATGTGTTCAAGATATTACTTTGTGTTTTTCGAGTTTGTAGCGTCTAAGTTAGGTGATGGAAATATCAAAAATAAGAGCTAAATACTAACCGTAGCTACTAAAATTGACGAGGATATACGAGGCAAAAACCACCTTTTTGCGTATCTTTGATATGCTTATTTTTTAATTACTTATGAAGCGAAAACCCAATATTCCAGGGAACCTTTTATGGGAATATGACCTAGATACTTTCAATTATGACAAGTCGTATAAGATTGTGATCGAGCGTGTATTGGAGCGTGGAAATTTAGAAGAGTGGCGCGAGATTTTAAGTTACTATGGTGAGCCTAAGATACTCGACACCATTGAATGGAGCGCGCAACTGGATAAACGTAGTAAAGATTTTTCACGTTTTTTTTTGAAATCCGATTTTCTTCATGCTGCATAAAGATAGCTTCATTGTTGCACCTGCCACCTTCGAGCTAATTCCAGAGTTGCAAGCGTTGCCATTTTTGAAGGAATTTTATTTAGTGGGCGACACTGCCTTGGCATTACAACTCGGCCATCGAAATTCAATTGACCTTGATTTGTTTACCCAACATGATTTTAATGTTGATGAATTGCTATCACTTCTTGGCCGCCATTACAAAGTGATCCCTACTTTTAATCGTGAGAATACTTTGTTGAGTACCGTAAACAACGTCAAAGTCGATTTCATCCGTCACGGCTATCCGTTTGTAAAACCACCGATTACCGAAGAGGGCATCACGTATCTTTCCAAAGAAGACATTGCCGCCATGAAGCTCAATGCCATCAGCAACTCGGGCAAACGGCTGAAGGACTTTATTGACGTGTATTTTTTGTTGGAGCATTTCTCGCTTCATCAGATGATTGAATTCTACACCATCAAGTACCCCAACTTCAATCCGCTCATTCCGCTAAAGGCAATCAATTTTTTTGATGACATTGACCCCGCTATCGACCCACCGAAACTAAAAAGGAAATTGCCCATCGCTGAAATCAAAAAACGTATCAACGACTCGGTGTTGTATTCGAAGAAGACGTATTGATTGTGACACAAGGAGTTTCAAGTTTTCCTCCCCGATAAATATTTCCCCCCTTTCGTCCTTGCTCAGTACCTTTTCGTCCTTGGAGGGTGATTTTGCCCTTGACTTTACCATGCATTCTTCGTAAACTTATCTTTTTAACCTAAACCCCTGTCTAGATGGCTTCAATTCTCTCGGGCTACGAGTATGACATATTCGTGAGCTATCGACACAATGACAACAAATATGATGGCTGGGTAAGTGAATTTGTTGAAAAGCTTAAACAAGAGTTGGATGCAACCTTGAAAGACAAACTCACGGTGTACTTTGATAAGAACCTGCAAGAAGGTTTGCTGGATGTACATCAAGTGCACGAATCGCTCCAAGCAAAAATAAAATCGCTTATTTTTATTCCCATCATTTCGCAAACCTATTGCGATGTCAATTCGTTTGCGTGGAAAAATGAGTTTATCACTTTTTTAAACGAAGCCGATCGAGACAGCATTGGCAAAACGGTACGTACGGCTTCTGGAAATGTAATCAGCAGAGTCCTTCCGATTAAGATTCACGACATTGAGCCCGATGATGTGCGTCTGTTAGAGCGCGAGCTGGGCGGCATTATGAGGTCGATCGATTTCATTTATCAAGATGCAGGCGTCAACCGACCGCTGCGATCGAAAGACGATGATTTGTCGGGTGCACAAACCCGCCTGCTGTTCCGCAACCAAATCAACAAAGTTGCCAACTCCATCAAAGAAGTGGTCTCAGGCATTAAGATGACAAGCAAGGCCGAACCCAAACCAACTTCATCTCACTCGCTTACACTCGACAAGCCATTGACCACAGGTAGCATTTCTACTTCTTTGCCCCCGGGCATTAAAGTGCATGTCATTGACCGAAGCAAGCCCACGATTTTCCTGGCGTGGACGAGCAGCGAGCTAAAAGCGCAGCGTGAAGAAATGGCGCTGGTGTTGCAAAAAGCTGGATTCAGTGTGCTGCCTTCTACCGACTGCCCCGCTGATGATGAGGAATTCAAAGTGCGCGTAGCTGAAAATCTCGCGAAGTGCTCATGCTCATTGCATATTTTGGGCAATGAATTTGGGAGACGATTTGAAGTGGAGAGTGAAATATCGTTTCCACAATATCAGTTAAACGAGGTGAAGAAGTTGGTCGAACCTGCTTCTTCTGAATTTCAAAGTTTTATCTGGAACGTGAACAATCCAGCCAAGCCGGTCAATGCATCCCAGCAGGATTTCATCCGCAGCATTCGAAACAATATTACCCGCAACATGATGTTCAGCAACAGTGCGGGCGCCATGCAACTGGTGGATGACATTCGCGTGGTAATGATGAAAGAAGAAGTGAAGTTGTTTGACAGCAAAGACACAGATATCTTCTTCATCTTCAATCAGCAAGATGAAAACGATGCCGGTCGCATTACCGATTTGATCAGCGAATACTATCCCATCGAAACATTGAATATCATGCCCGATGGCGATGAATCATATCGCGAAAAATCAGCTCAACAAATTCCGAGAAGCAAACTGGCGGTGGTGTATTTTAAGTATGCGGCCGACTGGGCCATACCATTTGTTAAACAAATCTGGAAAGAAATTGGCGGGGCATCTTCGCCAACGCAAATTATGTTGGTGGGAGAAAACGATCCGGCCACCAACGCCTCGCGGGTTTTCAAAGCACCTAAAGTAGTCTCCAGTATTGTGCCGAAAGAAGAAGTGCCAGAAGAAGTGAAAAAGGTGTATGTGAAAGTGGTGCAACTGTAACGTTTCATGGGCACATCGATACTTCAATATTTAAACCTCTGCATTCACACTTCATACTTCGTTTTGAATGGAGGTGTGAAGTCTGAGTATCGATTTTTGAAGTCTGAAGATGGCAGGACTTCGCTATTCAACATTCTTCAATCAGCATTCACACTTCCATTGAATTCAAGTTTGA